>NZ_VRVH01000692.1:0-482 GCF_008040095.1 Methylobacterium sp. WL6
GCGGGGCGCTGCCGCGCCCGGGCTGCCCGCCGCGCTGCGCGGTCTCCCCGCCGGACCCGCCGTCGCTGCGCAGCGACATCGTGATGCCGCCCTGCGACGGGTCGAGCCCGGCCTGGGCCAGTGCCTGCTGCAGGCTGCCGGCATCGCGCTGGAGCATCGCCAGGGTCTCGACGCGCTCGACGACGAGATGCGTCGTGACGGTGCCCTTGTCCTTGTCGATGTCGAGGGTGACGTCGACGCGGCCCAGCTCGAGCGGATCGAGCCGGATCTGGAACTCGCTCGATCCGGCGAGCGACCGCAGCCCGATCGTCATCGGCACCTGGCCGAGCGGCACCGGCGCCGCTGTCGGCTGGGCCGCGGCCTTGTCCGCGGCGATCGGCGAGGAGCCGGACGGCGCGGCCTGGGCCTTGGCGACGGGGTCCGGCGTCGCGGGGCCGGGCGACGCGGCTTCGGTGAGCGCGGCGAAGAGGTCGGCCTTGGCC
>NZ_VRVH01000693.1:0-482 GCF_008040095.1 Methylobacterium sp. WL6
CCCGACGGCCGCCTCGGGGTCGGCGCCGGATCGGGCGGCCGGCCCGTCGCGGTCACCGTCAACATCGCCACGCCGGACGCAACCTCGTTCCGCAAGTCCGAGGCGCAGGTGACCGCGAGCCTCGCCCGCGCCGTGGCGCGCGGCCAGCGGGCGCTATGATCGGAGGAGGACCGATGCCGGACGATTTCCACGAGGTGTCCTTTCCCCTCGACGTGGCGCTGCGCGGCAGCGGCGGCCCGAGCCGGCTGACCGAGATCGTCACGCTGGCCTCGGGGCGGGAGCACCGCAACAGCCGCTGGGCCGATTCGCGCCGGCGCTACGATGCCGGCTTCGGCATCCGCTCGCTCGACACGCTCCATGCGGTTCTGAGCTTCTTCGAGGAGCGGCGCGGGCGGCTCTACGGCTTCCGCTACCGCGACCGGGCCGATTTCCGCTCCGGGCCGCCGGGCCGGGTGCCGGCGCCGACCGACCAGCGCCTCGGC
>NZ_VRVH01000694.1:0-479 GCF_008040095.1 Methylobacterium sp. WL6
GGGCGAAGGCGCAGCCCGGCGGGCGGTCCGTCAGCGCGGGCGCCATGCCGGGGATCTGCGCCAGCGGCACGCCGCGGGCGTTGCGGCTCGGGGCGGAGGCGATCAGCCCCGCGCTGTAGGGATGCAGCGGCGCCTCGATGACGTCGGCCACCGGCCCGGCCTCGACGATGCGGCCGGCATACATCACGCAGAGCCTGTCGCCGAGCCCGGCCACCACCGCGAGGTCGTGAGTGATCCAGATCAGGGCGGTGCCCATCTCGGCGCAGAGACCCTGCGCCTCGGCCAGGATCTGCGCCTGGATCGTCACGTCGAGGGCCGTCGTCGGCTCGTCGGCGATGAGCAGGGCCGGCGCGTGCAGCAGCGCGATGGCGATGGCGATGCGCTGGCGCATCCCGCCCGAGAGCTGGTGCGGATAGGCGCGCAGGCGCGCGTCGGGTGCCGGGATCCCGACCTTGACCAGGGCCTCGCGCGCCCGCGCC
>NZ_VRVH01000695.1:0-460 GCF_008040095.1 Methylobacterium sp. WL6
CCTCCGGCGAGACGCCCGGCGCGCTGGCGGCCAACCTCTCGGGCACTGGCAGCCTCACGCTCGCCGCCCTCAACCTGCCCGAGACGGATCCCGCCGCCGTCGGGCGCGCCCTCGTCCGCGCCCTGCAGATCGAGGACCCCTTGCGCGACGGCCGGCTCCAGGCCCTCGTCGCCGAGGAGCTGTCGAAGGCCGCTGCCGGCACGACGCAGCCGGCCTCGGCGCCGGCCACCATCATCGGAGGGGTCGTGCGCGCCGGGCCGCTCGACCTCGATTTCGGCGCGGCGCGCTGGAACGGGACGCTCGGCTACGATCTTCGAACGAGCCGGCTCGACGCCCGCGGCACGCTCGGCGGCGGTGCGGCGCCGAAGGGCTGGAGCGGCGGGCCGCCCGCGATCCAGCTCGGCTTCGCCGGCCCGCTCGCCGCGCCCGAGCGCAGCCTCGACGTCGGCCCGCTCACCAC
>NZ_VRVH01000696.1:0-444 GCF_008040095.1 Methylobacterium sp. WL6
CCCCTTGGCCGTTCCCCTTGGTCCCGCGTGCGACCACCGGCGGCGCGGCGACGGCGGGCGGGTCGATGCAGGCGCGGAAGGCGAGCGCGGCCAGCGGGGTGCCGTCCTCGGCGACGATCGGCAGCGGGTCGGGCAGGTCCGGCAGGCCGTTCTCCCAGCGGATCGGGGCGCCGAGCTGGGTTTCGAGGGCGGCGGGGGCGGGCCCGCGGCGCAGCGCCGTCAGGTCCGGCCCGTAGGCGGTGGCGGGCTTGGCCGCGATCACCACCTGCAGCACCTGGCTGGTTTCCGGCGTCAGCGGTCGCAGCGGGTTCGCGATGCTGGCGCGGCCGATCCGCGTCACCACCACGTCGAAGCCCTTGGCGCCCTCGAAGCGCGCCGCCCGCGCGCCGCAGGGTTGCAGCACCGCGAGGTCGGCGGCCGGGGTCGGCGGGGCCGGCTCGGGAG
>NZ_VRVH01000697.1:0-429 GCF_008040095.1 Methylobacterium sp. WL6
GCCGCCGCTCGGCCTCGACCTCGGCCCGCTGCCGGCCCGCGCGGCGGTGGCCGACATCGTCTACGTGCCGCTGGAGACGCCGCTGCTTGCCGCCGCCCGCGCCCGCGGCCTTGCCGCCGTCGACGGGCTCGGGATGCTGCTGCACCAGGCCGTGCCCGGCTTCGAAGCCTGGTTCGGCGTGCGCCCGGCGGTGACGGAGGCCCTGCGCGCCGTCGTCGTGGCCGACCTGCCGGGATAGATTGGCCTGGATGAGCGACACCGCGCGCAAAAAACCGTTCGTGCTCGGGCTCACCGGCTCGATCGGCATGGGAAAGTCCGCCACCGCGGCGATGTTCGCCGCCCGCTTCGTGCCGGTGCACGACGCCGACGCGGCGGTGCATGCGCTCTACGGGCCGGGCGGCGCGGCGGCCGAGGCGATCGGCGCCGCCT
>NZ_VRVH01000698.1:0-429 GCF_008040095.1 Methylobacterium sp. WL6
GGGCTCGACCGCCGGGTCGGCTCCGTCGGCGGCCGCCTCGCGGTCGTCGCGGCGACCGGCGCCGTCCTCGTCGGCGGCTTCGCCCTCCTGTTCCCGGTCTGCCTCGGCGGCCCGTTCCCGGGGATGACGCCGCTGGTCCGCGACCGCTGGCTGCTCACGGTGAACGAGATGTCCTCGGTGCCGAAATTCCTCGCCGGCCGGCGGTGGGAGGTGCTGGTCTACTATCCGGTGCTGGCGCTGGCGGCGCTCGCGGCGACCTGGGCGGCGTTCCGGGGACCGGCGGCGCATCGGCGCGCCTACGGCGTCGCGGCTCTGCTGCTGTGGCCGGGGCTGGTCATCGGCTGGTTCCAGTTCCGCGGAATCTACGTTGTCTCCGGGTTGATCCCGCTGGTGGCGGGTCCGGCGCTCGCCCGCGGCCTGGCGCTGGCG
>NZ_VRVH01000699.1:0-421 GCF_008040095.1 Methylobacterium sp. WL6
GCCCTGTCGCTGGTGTTCGGACCCGGAACCCCCCTCCCCTCTCCGCCGCCTGCCGAGACCGTCGAGATCCGCCGTGCACCGGTCCTGTCGGCCATGGCCGCCCGCGCCGCGATCCGGCCCGCGCGCGCGATGGAGCCGGCGGTCGCCTCGCCGCGACCGTTCCTGCCCGAGGTCTCCCTGCCCGAGGTCTCTCTGCCCGAGGTCCGCGAGCCGGAGATCGAGCTCGGCTTCGAGAACGCCGAGCCGGACTTTGCCGAGCCGGACTTTGCCGAGCCGGATTTCGCCGAGCCGGATTTCAGCGAGCATGCTTTCGCGGCGCACGCCTTCGAGCCTTCCTTCGCGATGCCGGCCGCCGCGCCGCCGGTGATCGTCCCGATCCCGCCGCGTCCCGTGCTGCTGCGCGGCAAGGCCGCCCCGGCAC
>NZ_VRVH01000069.1:0-20990 GCF_008040095.1 Methylobacterium sp. WL6
CCACAGGGCGGCACCGGCGGCCATCGCCGGCAGGATGATGGCTAGCGCCAGCGAGGGCGCACGGGCATAGGCGAGCTTCGCCTCGGCGCTCGCCAGCGCCGCGCGGGTCGCCGCGGCCTTCTCGGCGATGCGCGCGCGCTCCAGGGTCGCCGAGCCGTGGATCCGCACCGCCGGCATGCGTCGGACCAGATCCCCGAGCGTCCGCTCCGCAAGCGCGCTCGAGCGCAGGCGCAGAGCGCTCCGCGACGCCGAGCGGCGAAGGATCAGTTCGCGCGCCATCGCGGCCGCGAACAGGCCGACCGCCGCGGCGGGCACCAGCCGCGGGGCGGCCAGGGCGGCGAAGCCCAGGGCGACGAGGATCGCGCCGAGCGCCATCGCCGGCACGAGGATGCCGATGGCGAGCAGGCCGTCGACCCGGCCGAGCGCCTGCCCGAGGAGGCCGGCGAGGCCGCGCGCCTCCTCGCGGGCACCCGGCGGCGCATCGAGGATCGCCGCGGTCGCGGCCTCGCGCATGCGCAGGACCGCACGGCTCTGGGCCGAGAAGCTCAGGGCGGCGACGAACCAGCCGAGGCCGGCGAGCGCCAATGCGCAGGCGGAGAGACCGAAGAAGGCCGCGCGTTCGAGGTCGAGCGGCGCCAAGCTCCAGCCCGGAACCAGGACGAAATCGTCGGCCGTGCGGGCGATGGCGACGCGCAGGAAGACCAGTGCCGTCGCCTCGTCGTGGCCCAGGGTGTGGACGAGGTCGCGCAGGCAGAGCAGGGCGAGGATGCAGAGCGGGCCGCCGAGGCCGAGCGCCAGCGCGACCGCGGCGAGGTGGCGCCCGCGCGCCGCGCGCCAGGCGAGAACGATCGGATCAGGCTCCATGGCCGCTCACGTGATCGAAGGCTTTCGCATCGGCCGGTCCCGGGCGGCCGCCGGATCGCACGCCGCCTCCCAGCGCATAGGCGCTCTTCGGTCCCGCGAAAAGCGCGCCACCACACGCCACGCTCGCCGGCGGACAACGCGGCCAATCGCCCCCTGTCGCTCAGCTTGGAATTCTTCCATAGCGCGTGGCATCGGCCGGGCAAGAGCGAACCTCCGTCGCATTGCTTTGACGGTGCAGACCGGGTCAACCTTGCGGGACCGGGCTGCGGGCATGGCGAGGCAGGGTCGAACATCTTGGTGACGCTCTCCACCGACGACATGCGGCGGTCTCGGCGCCCGCGGGCCATCGCCTGATGGCGCAGCTGTTCTCGCCGGGCGCCGACGCGATCTACCGGCTCGCCCTGCTCACCGGCGTGGCGTGCCTTGCCGGCATCCCGATCGTCGCGGCGGGGATCGTGCGCTCGGATTACGTCACCGGCGTCGGGGTCGCCCCGGCCCAGCCGGTGCCGTTCAGCCACAAGCATCATTCCGGCGAGCTCGGGGTCGACTGCCGCTACTGCCACACGACGGTGGAGACCCAGGCGACCGCCGGCATTCCGCCGACCCACACCTGCATGACCTGCCATTCGCAGATCTGGACCGGGTCCGACATGCTGAAGCCGGTGCGCGACAGCTTCGCGCGCGACGAGCCGCTCCAATGGGTGCGCCTGAACAAGCTGCCGAGCTACGTCTACTACAACCACTCGGTCCATGTGACGAAGGGGATCGGCTGCTCGACCTGCCACGGCGACGTGACCAGCATGCAGATGACCTACCGCGCCAACGCCTTCGAGATGCAGTTCTGCCTCGACTGCCACCGCGATCCGGCGAAGTACGTCCGCCCGCAGGAGCAGGTCTGGAACATGACGTGGAAGCCGCCCGACAACCAGGCGACCCTCGGGCCCGAGCTCGTCGCCAAGAACCACATCCGGGGGGGCGAGCGCCTCACCGAATGCGCGATCTGTCATCGCTGATGGGGACGGACCGCACATGACCGGGCATCACGACATCGGCGCGATCCGCGCGCGCCTGGCGTCCGGCGACGGGCCGGCCTTTTGGCGCAGCCTCGACGCGGTCGCCGACACGCCCGAGTTCCGAAGCTACCTGGAGGCCGAGTTTCCCGCCGCGGCGCGGCTCGCGGCCTCGCCGGAGCGGCGCGGCTTCCTGAAGCTGATGGCCGCCTCGTTCGCGCTTGCCGGATTGTCCGCCTGCGACTCGAGCGACGGGCGGCACTACGAGCTGCCCTACGTCAACGCGCCCGAACGGGTCCTGCCCGGCGCGCCGCTCAGCTACGCCTCGTCGGCGCTGCTCGACGGGTTCGCCAACGGCATCCTCGTCACCACCCGGAACGGCCGCCCGCTGAAGATCGAGGGCAACCCCGACCATCCCTGGAGCCTGGGCGGCACCGACGTGCTGGCGCAGGCCTCGGTGCTCGGCCTCTACGATCCGTTCCGCTCGCAGGCGGTGCAGCATATCGGGCGGCCGAGTTCGTGGGCCGCCTTCCAGGGCGCGATGCTGGCGCAGATGCCGGCCTGGCAGGCGAAGGGCGGCGAAGGCCTCGCCCTGCTCACCGGACCGGTGACCTCGCCGTCGCTCGAGGCCGAGATCGCGCGGATGCGGAAGACCTATCCGGCGATGCGCTGGTACGTCAGCGCAGGCGTCGCGCGCGACGGCCTCTACGAAGGAGCCCGGCGCGCCTTCGGCCGGCCGGTCGAGACGCTTCCCGAGTTCGCCAAGGCGCGAACCATCGTGTCCCTCGACGGGGACATGCTCGACCTCGGCCCCGGGCAGGTCGGGCTGGCGCGGCGCTGGAGCGACGCGCGAAAGGCATCCTACGCGGCCGGCAACCTCCTCACCCTCCACGCCGCCGCGGCGACGCCGACGCTGACCAGCGCCAAGGCGGACTACGGGATCGCGGTCGCCGCCACGCGGATGGAAGCCCTGGCGCGGGACCTGCTGAGCCTCGCCGAGGGCGGAACGGCATCCTCCGCCGACAACGCGTCGGCGGCTTGGCTCGAGCGTGCGTCCGCTGCGCTGAACGCGGCCCGCGGCGCCGGCCTCGTCACCACCGGGCTCAGCGGCTCGCCGGCGTTGCATGCGCTCGTCCACCGGCTCAACGGCGCCTTGGGCAACGCCGGCACGACGGTGCGGCACACCGCACCGGCCCAGGCGATCGGCGCCGGGACGCTCCGCGACCTCAGCACCGCCATGGCGGAGGGCTCGGTCGAGACCTTGATCGTGCTCGGCGTGAACCCGGTCTACGAGGCGCCGGGCGCCCTCGACTTCGCGCAGGCCATGGAGCGCGTGCCGCTGAAGATCCATGCCGGCCTCTACTACGACGAGACCGCGGCCCATTCCGATTGGCACCTGCCGCTGGCGCATCCGCTCGAATCCTGGGGCGATGCCCGCTCCCTCGACGGCACCGTCGGCCTGATCCAGCCGACCGTCGCGCCGCTCTACAACGGCCGCTCCTCCAACGAGCTGTTGGGCTTCCTCGACCGCGGCACGATCGGCAACGGCCTCGATCTGCTGAAGCAGCGGATGCGCGGCGAATCCGAGACCGACGCCACGTTCCAGGCCCGCTTCGAGGAGGCCCTGCGCAGCGGCTTCCTGCCCGACAGCGCGGCCAAGCCCGAGACGACGGTGCTGACCGAGGCCGCCTCGGCGCCGGCGAAGCCTCCGGAAGCGCCGCAGGAGACCATCGAGGTGGTGTTCCGCCCCGACCCCACCATCTGGGACGGGACGCTGGCCGATCTCGGCTGGCTGCAGGAACTACCCAAGCCCCTGACGAAGATCGTTTGGGAAAACGTCGTCGGTGTCAGCCCGAAGCTCGCCGAGCGACGCGGGCTCGCCAACGGCGACATCGTGCGCATCGCCGCGGACGGGCGCGCGATCGAAGGTCCGGTCTGGATTACGCCCGGGCAGGCCGAGAACACGGTCAGCCTCGGGCTCGGCTACGGGCGCAACGTGCCCGACCACCTCGCGAAGGGCCTGGGATACGCCGCCAACGTGCTGCGGCCGGCGATGGACCCATGGCTGCTGGAGGGCGCGACGCTCGCCGCGACCGGCCAGCGCCGGATGCCCGCGACCACCCAGGATCTCGGCACGATGGAGGGGATGGATCTCGTCCGCGTCCAGCACCAGGGCGCGAAGCCGGTCGGCGATCCCAAGGCCTACGAGCTGGCCTCGTTCTACCCGAAGCCCGCAGCCGCAGAACGCGGCGCGGAGGCCGCCTGGGCCATGGCGATCGACCTCGATTCCTGCATCGGCTGCAACGCCTGCATCACCGCCTGCCAATCCGAGAACAACATCCCGGTCGTCGGGCGCGAGGAGGTCGAGCGCGGCCGATGGATGGGCTGGCTGCGGGTGGACCGCTACTTCTCCGGCACGCTCGATGCGCCCGAGACGCATTTCCAGCCCGTGCCGTGCATGCATTGCGAGAACGCACCCTGCGAGGTCGGCTGCCCGGTGGAGGCGACGCTGCACGACAGCGAGGGCCTGAACCTGCAGGTCTACAATCGCTGCGTCGGCACGCGGACGTGCCAGAGCTATTGCCCGTACAAGGTCCGGCGCTTCAACTATCTCGATTATACCGGCGACATGCCGGTGGTGGCGCAGCAGCAGCGCAATCCCGACGTGACGGTGCGCGCCCGCGGCGTGATGGAGAAGTGTACCTACTGCGTCCAGCGCATCGCCGCGGCCCGCATCGACTCGGCCAAGGACGCGCACGCGCCGATCCCGGACGGTGCCGTCGAGACCGCCTGCCAGGGCGCCTGCCCCACCCGCGCCATCACCTTCGGAAACCTCTCGGACCCCCGCAGCCGGATCGCCGCGGCGCGGGCGGACGGCCGCAACTACGCCCTGCTCGGCGAGCTGAACACGCGCCCGCGGACGACCTACCTCGCGAGCCTCGCGCCGCCGGCGAAGGAGGGCTGACGCCATGTCGGGAGCCACGCTCCAGCCACCATCCGGCACCGGCCTGATCGGCCCCGACGCGACGCTGCACGGCATCGGTCGCGCCGTCGCTTCGGTCCCGCTGACGCATCCGTTGAACCGCCGCTGGTGGATCGCCTTCGCCGGCGCGCTCGCCCTGCTCGGCCTGTTCGGCGGGGTGCTGTGCTACCTGCTCCTGACGGGCGTCGGCATCTGGGGGAACAACAACGCCGTCGTGTGGGCGCTCGACATCGCGAGCTACGATTGGTGGATCGGCGTCGCCAGCGGCAGCCTGCTCGTCTCCGCGGTGCTTCTCCTGCTCGGGGCGGAATGGCGCGGCGCCGTCAACCGGGTCGCCGAGACGGTCGCCTTGCTCTGCACCTGCGCCGCCGGCCTATACCCGATCATCCATCTCGGCCGGCCGTGGTTCTTCTTCTGGAACCTGCCCTATCCGAACACCTACGACCTGTGGCCGCAGTTCCGCTCGCCACTCCTGTGGGACGCGATCGACATCGTGTCCTACCTCGTGGTCTGCGTCAGCCTCTGGTACATCGGATTGCTGCCGGATCTCGCGTCGTTGCGCGACCGCACCGTCGAGGATGCGCTGGCGCAGGAGAAGGCCCACGGCCGTCCCCGGAAGCGGTCGCTCCTGAAGGCGCAGGCCTACGGGATCGTCGCGTCGGGCTGGCGCGGATCGGCGGCGCATTGGCAGCTCTGGTCGCAGGCCTACCGCACCATCGCGCTGCTCGGCGTGCTGCTGGTGGTCTCGCTCCAGACCGGCGCCTCGGTAATGCTCGCGGGCTCGGTGATGCCGGGCTGGCACGACACGATCCTGCCGGTCACCTTCCTCGTCAACGCCGTGTTCTCGGGCGTCGGCGTCACCGCCGCGATCGTGGTGCTGATCCGCTCGGTCTACCGACTCGACGGGCTGATCTCGGCACGGCACCTCGAGATCCTCGCCTGGCTGATGCTCTGCCTCGGATGCGCCAGCCTGTACTGCTACGCCACCGAGTTCTTCTCGACGTTCCTGCACGGCGACCAGCAGGAACGCGACGTGCTGATCCGGCGGATGGCGGGCGCCCATGCCTGGGCCTTCTGGACCGTCGTCGCGTGCCTGCTTGTCCCGGCACAGGCGTTCTGGTCGGCCCGCCTGCGCCGGTCGCCGCTCGCGGTCGCGCTGATCGGCGTCCTGATCGCGATCGGCGCCTACGCCGACCACGTCATGGTCCTCGTGGTGACGCTGGCCCAGGATTTCCTGCCCTCCTCACGCTTGGCCTACAGCGAGACGATCTGGGGCGTCGCCACCTTCGCCGGTTCCGTCGGCCTGTTCCTGACGCTGCTGCTGCTGTTCCTGCGCTACCTGCCGGCGGTCTCGATCACCGAGAGCCGTCGCCTGGCGCTCGCCGTCGCGCCGGCCGCGGCCGCGGCCGAGCGGAGGGCGGTGAAGGAGGCCGAGGCGCGGCCGCTTGCCAGCGAGCGGGACGGGACGGAGGACGCGCCGCTCTGGGGCGTCAGCGCCGCTTTCGCCTCGGAAGGTGACCTCGCGGCCGCCGCCTCCGCCCTGTCCGGCCGCAACGACGCCCACGTCCACCTGGACGCGCACGGCCCCGTGCCGATGCCGCGCGTGCTCCGCACCCTCGGGATCGCCGGGCGCTCGATCCGCGCCTACGCGATCCTCGGCGCGCTCGCGGGCGGCGCCGCCTTCTTCGGGATGTGCGTCTACGCGACGGCCTACGACTACGTGTTCCTGATCGGCGGGCGTCCGCGCTTCTCGTGGCCGTCCTTCGTGGTGCCGAGCCTGTCCTTCGCGATGATGAGCGGTACGATCGCGGTCCACCTCGCCTTGCTGATCCTGAACCGGTTGCCGCGCTTGAACCACCCGGCGTTCAACATCCCGGGGTTCCTGCGCGCGACGGACGACCGCTACTTCCTCTCGGCCGAAGCCCAGGGCGAGCGCTTCGACGCCGACCGCCTCGTGCGCAAGCTGGCGTCACTGCCCGCGGAAGCCGGCCGCCCGCTCGACATCCGCCGGGTGCCGCGATGAGGCGTCTCCTGGCCCTGCTCGCCGTCCTGCCGCTCGCGGCCTGCGGCGAAGCCGACATGAGCGATCAGCCGCGTGCCAAGACCTGGGACAGGAACGGCTTCTTCCCGCAGGCGATGACGATGCGCCATCCCGTCGCCGGCACCGTGCCGCGGAACGATCCGGCCAAGCCGGCGGTGCAGCCGGCGAGCATCACCGAGACCCTGCTGGCGCGCGGGCGGGAGCGGTACGGCATCTACTGCACCCCGTGCCACGGCGCCTCGGGCGACGGACGCGGGATCATCGTCGCGCGCGGCTTTCCCTCGGCCGGTCAGCTCACCACCGAACGCCAGCGCACGGCGTCGGCCGACGACCTGTATCGGGCGATCTCGGAGGGGCACCGGGCGATGTACGGGATGGGCCAGATGATCCCCTCCGCGGATCGCTGGGCGATCATCGCCTATGTCCGCGCCATGCAACGGAGCCAGGATACCGAGGTCGCGGGCCTGCCGCCCGAGGACCGGGCCAAGCTGGAGGCGTCGCGATGATGGCCGCTTACGCCTCGGCCGCACGGCGCCGTCCCGTCGCCGCGCTGCTCCTCGGCGTCGGAGCGTCGATCCTCGCCGTGCTGGCGGGTGGCTGGCGCGGGGCGGCCACGTCCTACCTGGCGGCTTGGCTCGCGCTACTCGCCCTGCCGGTCGGCGCGCTTCCGATCGCCATCGCGCTCGAGCGGTTCGGCCTGCGCGAGCACGACCGCGGCGAAGGCGAGCTTTCCAAGTCCTTGCGTCGCCTCGTCGGGCTGATGCCGGTGGCAGCGATCCTGGGCGTGCCCGTCTTGTTCGGCATCGGGCAGATTTATCGATGGACCGACGCGCCGCCCGCGACGCCGCTGGCCGCTTTCTGGTTCACGGTGCCGCTCTTCGCCCTGCGGGTGATCGCGTACCTCGCCGCCTGGGTCTGGCTCGCCGCGCGGTTCGTGGTCCCGGGCGAAACCCGCGACGGACGCACGATCTCCGGGGTCGCGCTGCATGCCGTCGTCGGAACCCTGGCCGTCACCGACCTCGTCGGATCCCTGGACCATCGGCTCGGCTCCAGCCTCGAAGGTCTGCTCGTGCTGACGGCCTGGAGCGGCTTGGCCCTGGCCGCTGCGATCCTCCTGGCACCGGAGGAGCCGACGCCGATCGGGCGCGGGCGTGCGGTCCCCGGGCAGGACCGGCTGGTGCCGCTGGTGGTCCTGCTGAGCCTCTGGGCCTTCCTGCACTTCGTGCAGTTCCTGATCGTCTGGTCGGCGAACCTTCCTCAGGAAGTCTTGTGGTACTTCGCCCGCGGCGGCTGGCTCGGCCGTGCGTTCGCGAGCCTCGGCGGGGCCGTCGTCCTGCTCGGCGCGCTGGCGACGCTTCGGCCGGGGCGCCCGACGACGCGGGTCTTGGCGGCGCTGGTGCTCGCGCTCCACGCGGTCGAGATGCTCTGGTTCGTGACGCCCGCTCTGCGCGACCGCTTCGTGATCGGCTGGAGCGACGCCTTCGCCGCGATCGCCGTCTGCTGCTTGGCCGTGGCCCTGCTGCCGGTGGCGCAACGCCTGCTGCCCGTTCTCTCGCCCCGGCGCCGGCGGAGCGCGGTCGCATGAGCACCGAGCGCACGCAGCACCGTTTCGGTTTCGTCTCGTCGATCATCTCCGGCTTGGCGATCTTGCGCCGCCGTCCTTCCTCGCCCGGGACGGCGAAGGCATCCGGCGAGGCCGGATCCTCGGACGGGCCGGGCTACGAAACCTCCGACGTCCATGTCGGCAACACGGCCCGCGTGATGGCCGGGCTGATGGTGACAGCGCTCGCCGTGATCGGAGCGATGATCTGGCTGAAGACGATGGTCTCGACCGATCAGCGCCAGGCCCTGCCGAGCCTGACCGCGCAGCAGACCGCGCGGCTCGTTCCCCCGCCACCGAACCTTCAGGCCGACCCCTACGCCGACCTCGCTGCCGAGCGTGCGGCCGAAGGCCGGCGGCTCGACGGCTACGCCTTCCTCGACGCCTCGCGGCAGCGCGCGCGCATCCCGATCGACCGTGCCATGGCGCTGACGGTCGGCCGAACGCTGGACCCGTGAGCCGATGATGCCGAAGCACGCAGCCCTCGAACTCTGGCCGGCGGCGGCCTCCGCCGTCGCGGTCGAGACCGACTACCTGATCCTCGCTTTCACGGTGCTCACGCTGGTGCTCACCGTGCCGGTGTTCCTGGCGATCACCTGGTTCGCGATCCGGTACCGCGACGGCCAGGAGGCGAACCGCGACACCAGCGGCATCCGCTCGAACCTGATCGAGATCAGCTGGATGCTGATCCCGTTCCTGCTGACGCTGATCTTCTTCGTCTGGGGCGCGCGGCTCTTCGTGATCTCGAAGAACCCGCCGCCCGACGCGATGGTGATCGAGGCGATCGGTCGGCAATGGATGTGGAAATTCCAGCACCCGACCGGCCAATCCGAGATCAACGACCTGCACGTGCCGATGGGCCAGCCGATCAAGCTGCGGATCATCAGCCAGGACGTGATCCATGCGCTCTACCTGCCGGCGCTCCGGGTGCAGATGGCGGCCTTGCCCGACCGCTACACCGAGCTGTGGTTCAAGGCCGACAAGCCCGGCACCTTCCACCTGTACTGCTCGGAATATTGCGGCACCGACCACTCGGCGATGGAGGGCAGCCTGACGATCCTCAGCCAGGGGGACTACCAGGACTGGCTCACCCATTCCGGGGCGCAGCAATCGAAGGTCGCGGCCGGCAAGGCGATCTACAATGCCTACGGCTGCGGAACCTGCCACGACGATGGGTCGACCGTGCAGGCGCCGAAGCTCGTCGGCCTCTACGGACGGGCGGTGCGACTGGCGGACGGGCGCACGATCACGGCCGACGAGGACTACCTTCGCGACAAGATCCGCAACCCCAACGGCAACCGGCTCGCCGAGGGCTACAAGCAGATCATGCCGAGCTTCGCCGGCGTGATCCCGGAGGACGACCTCGGCCGCTTGATCGACTTCCTAAAATCGAACACCCGCACCGTGGGCGACGCAGCGTCCGGAGAGGCCACGCGATGAGCGCATCGGGCACGATCGACAGCGGGATCGCGAACCGCGAGCCGCACGCGCCGGAGGCGACGCTCGATCGTCCGGCCGACTATCTCCACGCCCAATCGACCCTGCGCTCGTGGTTCCTCACCACCGACCACAAGCGCATCGCGATCCTCTACCTCGCCTCGATCACCGCGTTCTTCATCATCGGCGCCGTCGCCGCGGGCGTGGTGCGGCTGGCCCTCGTCGTGCCGAACGGCGCGGTGATGGCCAACGACACCTACAACAAGGCCTTCACCATCCACGGCGTGGTGATGGTGTGGTTCTTCCTGATCCCGTCGATCCCGGCGACCTTCGGCAACTTCCTGATCCCGCTGATGATCGGGGCGAAGGACCTCGCCTTCCCCAAGCTGAACCTCACGAGCTGGTACGTCTTCATGACGGGCGCGCTCTTCACGATGGTGTCGGTGGTGCTCGGCGGCATCGACACGGGCTGGACCTTCTACGCGCCGCTCTCCACCGCGTTCTCGAACGGCTGGGTCCTGCCGGCGCTGATCGGCGTGACGATCGTCGGGTTCTCGTCGATCCTGACGGGCCTGAACTTCGTCGTCACGATCCACACCATGCGCGCGCCCGGCATGACGTGGTTCAAGCTGCCGATCTTCGTCTGGACGCACTACGCCACCAGCCTGATCTTCCTGCTGGCGACGCCCGTGATCACCACGGCGCTGATCCTGCTGATCATGGAGCGCGCCTTCCACATCGGCGTGTTCGATCCGGCTTATGGCGGCGACCCGGTGCTGTTCCAGCACCTGTTCTGGTTCTACTCGCACCCGGCGGTGTACATCATGGTCCTGCCGGGGATGGGGGTGATCTCCGAGATCATCCCGGCCTTCGCCCAGAAGAAGCTCTTCGGCTACCGCTTCGTCGCCTACGCCGCAATCGGGCTCGCCTCGGTGACGTTCTTCGTCTGGGGCCACCATATGTTCATCAACGGGCAGAGCGATCTCGCCTCGCTCGCCTTCTCGGCGCTCTCCTTCGCGGTCGCCGTGCCCTCGGCGGTGAAGGTCTACAACTGGACCGCGACGATCCATAAGGGGAAGCTCCGCCTCGACACGCCGATGCTCTACGCGATGGGCTACATCGGCCTGTTCGTGCTCGGCGGCCTCACCGGCCTGTACCTGGCGACGCTGGCGATCAACCAGCACATCCATGCGACCTACTTCGTGGTCGCGCACTTCCACTACATCATGGTCGGCGGCACGGTGCTGGCCTTCCTCGGCGGGCTGCACTTCTGGTGGCCGAAGTTCACCGGCCGGATGTACAACGAGGCCTGGGGGCGGATCTCGGCGCTGCTGATCTTCCTCGGCTTCAACGTGACGTTCTTTCCGCAGTTCATCCTCGGCTACCTCGGCATGCCGCGACGCTACGCGACGTACCCGCCGGAATTCCAGCTGCTGAACGTCCTCTCCTCGGCCGGCGCGACGATCCTGGCGGCGGGCTACATCTTCCCGATGCTCTACCTCGTCTATTCCCTGTGGTTCGGCAGGAAGGCGCCCGCGAATCCCTGGGACGCCAAGGGGCTCGAGTGGGAGACGACCTCGCCGCCGCCGACGCTCAACTTCGCGTCGCCGCCCGAGGTGCCGAGGGTTCCGTACGACTACCCGATCCAGGAGCAGGAAACCAAGGCGCAGCATCGATGAGGCAGCAGCGATGAGCACGGGTCTCGCCGACGGCGTCGGCATCAAGCGCGCCCACCATTTCGAGACCGTCGCGCAGCAGCGCTATGCCGCCACGCTCGGGATCTGGGCGTGGCTGATCACCGAGCTCCTGCTCTTCGCGGCCCTGTTCCTGGTGGCGCTGATCGTGCGGATCCAGCACCCGGAGGCGACGCAGGAGGCGGCGCGCCACCTGAAGTTCTGGATCGGCGCCGTCAACACGGTGGTGCTGATCGTCTCCAGCCTCACCATGTCGATGGCGATCGAGTTCTCGCGCATCGGCTGGCAGCGGGCGATGGTGCGAGCGATGCTGGCGACCGCCGCTCTCGGCAGCCTGTTCCTCGTGCTGAAGGGCTACGAGTACTACGCCGACTACGAGGAGCACATGATGCCGTTCCTCGGCTCGCGCCCCTACGAGCTGTCGGCGAGCCCGGCCTCGCGCCTGTTCGTGAACCTCTACTACGTCGCGACGCTGTTGCACGGGCTGCACCTGCTGACCGGCATCTCGCTGCTGCTCGGCATGACCTGGATCGCGTCCAAGGCGGGGTTCCTGTCGCGGCACCAGAACTGGATCGAGATCTACGGCCTGTACTGGCACTTCATCGACCTGATCTGGATCATGGCCTTCCCGATCCTCTACGTCGTCAACCGGTAGCCCGATGCGCAGCCCGCTCGCGACCCTCTCCGACGCCGACCGCGCGCTCCTGAAGGATCGGCTGCGCAAGCCGGTCCTGACCTTCCTGGCGCTGATGGGCCTGCTCGCGGTCAACGTCACCCTCGGCGCGACGCTGCCGTTTGAGCAGGTCTGGGCGCTCGAACTCGTCGTCGTCGCGGCGATGGCGCTCGTCGTCCTCCTCGTGTCGATGGAGGTGCTGCACGAGCCGCCGCTGGTGAAGCTGTTCTCGGGCCTCGGCTTCTTCTGGGTCGCGATCATGGTCGGCATGACGCTGACGGATTACCTCGGCCGCTGACGCGCGGTGCGGTTCACGGTTGTTCGCCGTCCGAAACGCACCTAAACCGAAGTGGACATCCGGGCGGCGGACGATCCGCGCCGAGGCCCCGCCCGATCAGGTAAGTTTCCGAGACGATGTGCGAACTGCTCGGCATGAGCGCGAACGTGCCCACCGACATCCGCTTCTCGTTCGCGGCGTTGGCGCGGCGCGGCGGCGAGACCGGTCCGCACGCGGACGGATGGGGCATCAGCTTCTACGAGGGCCGCGGCTGCCGCAGCTTCCACGAGCCCGAGCCGAGCGCGAAGTCGGAACTCGCCCGCCTGCTGCGCGACTACAAGATCAAGAGCCGCATCGTCATCGGGCACGTGCGCAAGGCCAATCGCGGCCGCGTCAGCCTCGAGAACACCCATCCGTTCTCGCGTGAGCTCTGGGGCCGGCGCTGGACCTTCGCGCATAACGGTCAGCTCAAGGGGGTGAAGAAGCTTCCGCTCGGCAGGTTCATGCCGATCGGGTCGACGGACAGCGAGTACGCCTTCTGCTGGATGCTCGGCCGCCTGCAGGGGCGCTTCTCGGCCCTGCCCAAGCCCGCGCTGCTCGACCGCGCGGTGGCCGACCTCTGCGCCGAGCTGCACGCGCTCGGCGTGTTCAACATGCTGCTCTCCGACAGCCGAACCCTCTACGCCCATTGCGGCAAGCGCCTGTGCTACCTCACCCGCCGGGCGCCCTTCGGCACGGCGACGCTGATCGACGAGGATTGGCGGGTGGACTTCGCCCAGGAGACCACCGAGCGCGACGTCGTGTCGGTGGTGGCGACGCAGGCGTTGACCCGCGACGAATGCTGGACCGACCTCGCGCGCGGTGACGTCATCACCCTGCGCGACGGCGCGATCCGCCTGCTGAAACCCGGCGCGCCGGCGGCGGCCACCGTCGTCGTCGCGCCGATGCCCTGTTGAGGCGAGGCGCGACGCACTTGGATGTGACGGTCGCGAAGGTGCAAGCGCGGCCGCGATAGGCTAAAGACACGGAACAACTCGAACGGCTCAGGCGCGAGCCGCACACGTTCCGCCTCGCGGCTTCGGACCACCCGCGAGCCCGCAGAAGACCGTAGATTGCGACGCATCATGACCCGCGACGAGACCGACACCCTTCCGAGCCAGTCTGGAAACGGCGACAAGGATGCGCGGCCGAACCTGTCGCACACCATCCGCTCCCATCTCGGCGACCATCTGCGCAGCGCCTACGACACGTTGGGCCAGACCGAGCTGCCGAGCCGCTTCGCCGAGCTGATCGCGAAGCTCGAGGCGGCGCTCAAGGCCCGCGGCGAGGCGATCGAGCCAGAGTTCCGCAACGGCCTGCTCGCGGCCGTGCCGAGCCTGCGCGCCTTCGCCCTGTCGCTGACCTCGAACCCGGCCCGCTCCGACGACCTCGTGCAGGATACGCTGATGAAGGGCTGGCAGCATCGCGCCCGCTTCCAGCCCGGCACCAACCTGAACGCGTGGCTGTTCACGATCCTGCGCAACATCTTCTACTCGGACCACCGCAAGCGGGTCCGCGAGGTCGAGGACCAGGACGGCTCCTACGCCGCGCGCCTGGCCACCGCCCCGCACCAGGGCGACCGCCTCGACGTCGAGGACCTGCAGACGGCGCTCGCCAAGCTCCCGCCCGACCAGCGCGAGGCGCTGGTGCTCGTCGGCGCCGAGGGCGTCTCCTACGAGGAGGCGGCGACCATCATGGGCTGCAAGGTCGGCACCGTGAAGAGCCGCGTCAGCCGGGCCCGAGGGCGGCTCGCCGAGCTGCTGGGCTACGACGAGGAAGACCTCGGCTCCGACCGGTTCATCCAGTCGGCGATGCCCAAGGACGCGTGAGAGAACGCCCGACGATCGGTCTTTTTTGACGCATCCGTTTCCGGGGGTCGTGCGTTACCGGCCCGACACTCGCACGGCGCCGGTTGGTGCGGCGAGCATCGGAAGACGGAGCTTTGCCATGCAGTTCAAGACCCTTCTGGCCGCCTCGGCCCTCGTTCTCGCCCTGCCGCTCGCCGCACAGGCGCAGGGCACCATCCGCGGTGCCGAGCGCGGCGCCGAGACCGGCTCCGACATCGGCGGCCCGATCGGCGGGATCGTCGGCGGCGCGGTGGGCGCGGCGACCGGCACCGTCGGCGGCATCCTCGGCGTCGACATGCAGCCGCGCTTCCGCAGCTACGTCCGCGAGCGCAACGTGCGCTCCTACGATTACGACGGCCGCGTCGCCGTCGGCACCACCCTGCCGGGCGACGGCGTGACCTACTACGACGTGCCCGACGAGTACCGCGTCCAGCCGGGCACCCGCTACACCGTGATCAACAACCGCCCGGTCCTCGTCGATCGCGGCCACCGCATCGTCGAAGTGATCGACTAGGCGTTTCATCGCCGCGCGACGTGCGAGGGCTCCGGGGCGACAGGCTCCGGGGCCCTTTTCCTTGGCGCCCACCGCACGCTCGGCCGCCCATGCAACGCTTCGCCGCATCGCCCGTTATGGCTCTGACGGCGAACGGGAATTCCCACCATGAACGACGACGCCATCGATCCGAAGGCCGGGCTTCCGGAGCCGGTCCGCGACCATCTCGGCCAGCAGCTGCGCTCGATGCTGTCGGTGGGCCAGGAGAAGCCGCGCTTCCTCGGCGACGATCCCGCGCCCGACGCCACCTTCGCGCCGCAGCTTCAGCGCCTGGAGACCCGGCTCAAGACCCACGAGGAGGGCACGGGCGCCGTCGAGCACGCCCTCGACCGCATCCTTGATGCCTTCGGCGTCACCCCCGACGACGGCAAGCCCGCCGACACCAAGCCGACGGCTTGAGGGTCAGACCTTCGGGCGCGTCGCGAGCAGGTCGCGGATCTCGCCGAGGATCTTCACGTCGGCCGGCACCTCGGCGACGGCCTCGGGCTTGGCCTCCTCCTTGGTCACGAGCTTGTTCATCGCGCGGATGACCAGGAACAGCACGAAGGCGACGATCATGAAGTTGATCGCCACGGTGATGAACTGGCCGTAGCCGATCACCGCACCCTGCTTCTTCGCCTCGGCATAGGCCGCGCCGGCCTGCACCTTCGACGACAGCGGCAGGTAGTAGTTCGAGAAGTCGAGCCCGCCGGTGATCGCGCCGATCATCGGCATGAACACGTCCTGCACCGCCGAGGTGACGATCGCCCCGAAGGCGGCGCCGATGATCACGCCGACGGCGAGATCGACCACGTTGCCGCGCAGCGCGAACTTCTTGAACTCTTCGAGCATGGCGGGTCCCCAGCCTTCAGGTGCATCACGCTACGCGTGGCGGCGGGGGCCGCCAAGCGCACGCGGGCCGGCATCCACCGTCAGATCGCCGAGGCCGGGTCCTCGCCGGACTCGATGCGGGCCGCCGGCTCAAGCCGGGCGCGGCGGCGGTACTGCGCGGCGCCGATCGGCAGGCCGACGATGTAGGCGGCGCTGATCGCCACCAGCGATTCGAACGGGAACGAGATCAGCAGGCCGAAGGCGGCGACGCCCGCCAGGAAGATCGGCAGCACCCACCCGCGCGGCACGCGCTTGCCCATGGTCTTGCCCGAGAAGGTCGGCACGGTGGAGACCACCAGCAGGGCGATGCCGAGCACGTAGACCAGGATCGCCGGCGCCGCCCAGGCCTCGAAGCCGAAGCCGAGGAAGTGCAGGTACAGCGGCAGCATCGCCGTCATCGCGCCGGCCGGGGCCGGCATGCCGACGAAGTAGTCCTTCTTCCATTCCGGGCGGTTCGGGTCGTCGAGCATCGCGTTGAAGCGGGCGAGCCGCAGCGCCATCGCGATGGCGAAGATCAGCGCCACGATCCAGCCGAGCGATTTCAGGTTGTGGAGCGCGAAGCCGTAGAGGATCAGCGCCGGCGCGCAGCCGAAGTTGACGAAGTCGGCCAGCGAATCGAGCTCGGCCCCGAAGCGCGAGGTGCCCTTCAGGAGCCGCGCCACGCGCCCGTCGATGCCGTCGAGCACGGCGGCCGCGATGATCGCGATCACCGCCGGCTCGAACTTGCCCTCGAAGGCCAGGCGGATCGCGGTCAGCCCGAGGCAGAGCGCCATCAGGGTGATCATGTTGGGCGCGATCATCCGGAACGGCACCGGCTTGAACCGGCGCGGCCGCGGCTCGTTCGCGTCCGGCTCGAAGGGCGGGAAGAGATCGTCCATCGCCCCCTCCCCTCAGATCCGGCGGAACGAACGCTCGGGCCCGCCGCCGAGGTCGGCGAGCACGGTCTCGCCGGCGACCGCCTTCTGGCCGAGGCCGACCAGCACGCGGGTGCCGACGGGCAGGTACACGTCGACCCGCGAGCCGAAGCGGATCAGCCCGAAGCGCTCGCCGACCGAGAGCTGGTCGCCGGCCGAGACGAAGCCGACGATGCGGCGCGCCACGAGGCCGGCGATCTGCACCACGCCGACCCGCACGGGCTGGCCGCCGTGCACGGTCTCCATCACCATCCCGTTGCGCTCGTTGTCCTCGCTCGCCTTGTCGAGCTCGGCGTTGAGGAACAGCCCCGGCGTGTAGTGGATCTGCCCGATCCTGCCCGTCACCGGCACGCGGTTCACGTGGCAGTCGAACACGTTCATGAACACCGAGACCCGGGTCATCGGCACCTGGGGCAGATCGAGCTCGGGCGGCGGCAGCACGGTCGAGATCAGGTTCACCCGCCCGTCCGCCGGCGAGACCACGAGGCCCTCGGCCACCGGCGTCACCCGCTCGGGGTCGCGGAAGAAGTAGCAGACCCACAGGGTCAGGATCAGGAACACCCAGCCGAAGAACTGCGAGAAGGTGCCGGCCAGCACGGTGAGCACGATCCCGATCACGATGAAGGGGTAGCCCTCCTTGTGGATCGGGACGAGCGTCCGGCGGATCGTCAGGAGAAGGTCGTTCATGCGGGCTTTCGGAAGGGGCGCGCGAAGGGCGCGGGGCCAACGGGATTTTGACCCGCGCGATGGCAGCCCAGGGCGCGAAGGTCAACCGCCGGCGCCATCGCGCGGGGGTCTGGCCGCCCCATCGGACCGACACCCGCCCCGTCATTCCGGGGCGCCGAAGGCGAGCCCGGAACCCAGAGCCGCCGACGCGAGCAAGGTCCGGCACCCTCGGCGCGTCTGGATTCCGGGCTCCGCTGCGCGGCCCCGGAATGACGGTCGTTGGCATCCGATCGTCCAGGCACGCCAAAACGACCCCGCGCGGAAAGCCTCCGCCGGCGGCATGGCCCCGACATCACGGACAGGAGACGCGGGACGCCGCGGAACCCTGGGATGATGCGCAATGAGCCGGTTCCCCGGCGCCCCGCGGTGCCGGGCCCCGAGAACGCGGGCACCCGGCGCCGATTTGTCGTCGCGGCTTTACGTACCGCACGGCCCCGCCGCCGCGGCCCGCGCGACGCGGGCCCCGGTCACGTATCCGGCCACGTAGGGCCGGGTCGCCCCGGCGACAGCCGGAACGGGCGATCCCCGCACCCTCCCTAACGTCGGGATGGGCTCAGGTCTCTTCTGAGAGCGCTCCGCTTGCGGGCGACAGCCCGCCGCTCGGTGCGCCCCGCGCCGCGCATTATGGACGCCGTATCGCGGCGGGTTGATCGACCCACCGCGCAGGACCGCCACGCTGCCGACCGCCCCGTCGATCACCGGGCCGGCTCCTGACGGCGGCCCCGGGACGAAACGCAGCCCCGGCGCCGTGCAGCGCGTGATGGGGTTATAGGCATGGTTTAGGATTTTTGTCAAGTCAGAAGGTAATTCTGTCCGTGATAGGCTTGATTTGACTCAATGGGGGAACAGGCTATCTGAGCTACTTCAGCGATAATTAGACACTCTTCAGGCACAAAAATAAGAGAATATTAAGCGTCTTTATAAATGGCTTCTCGAAGAGAAATTGGATCATTGTTAATTGGAGAGACGCGATGCGTGATCGCGATGTAAGGAAAGCTGCCTTACTCTGGCTCGAGCAAGCTCATGTGCACGAGATTGATACTCTCATAGTTCAAGAAATGGGCGTATGGTCCGGCTCAGTGAGGATCGACATTGCAGTAATAAATGGAGAACTTCAAGGCTTTGAACTCAAGAGCGCGCGAGATAATTTAGATCGACTACCGACGCAAGTCGAGATATACAGCCAAGTCTTTGATCGTATTACGCTTGTGGTGGCGGAATGTCACTTACAAAAAGCAAAGTCACTTTTACCAGCATGGTGGGGCATTTCAGTTGCGTACGAGAAAACAGGTGGTGATCTACGACTGAAGACAAAAATAATAGCTCGAATAAATCCAGGAATTGCCCCCATTCAACTCGCACGCCTCCTTTGGAAGGACGAGATGATAAGCATCCTAGATAAGCACGGATTTGCGAGAGGCTATCGCTCGAAATCTTCAGAGCTACTAGCTGAGAGACTTATATCCAATTTGAAGTTAGATTCGCTTCGCAATGAGGTTTGCGAAGCGCTTAAACGCAGACAGGGGTGGCTAAGGAATAACTTGTCGCGTCAAAACAACATGCCGATTGACGCCGATTTTGACCCAATGCGCTAATGTCTGTGGACTTTTCCCAGCACCAATCTGATCTATTTCATCATCCGCCCAACATCCAGAAATACGGCCTCTATTTACGTAATTTATAATGCTGTTGGCATGCCCGGTAAGCTGAACATCTTGCATCACGCTGTTGATACCTCGGGTCCTAACTCCCTTGCATATTAGAAATTCGCTTGCTAAAGTATATCGAACATTAATTGGAAACCCGTAAGTCATTCCAGACGGTGGCTCGACGATTGGAGGAGTTGTATAATCACCAAAGTCTAATCTATAGGGAACGACAGCCTGTAAATTAAACCATAGTGAGTACTCGCTCCGAGTGATTAGATGCAGCCCTTGATTTATGGCAGCAAAATTAGGGGGCATGGAAGTTCCCGCGATAGTAACCGACCTCCAAGTCGCGCCTTGGTGCAGATTTGAAAAAGTATGCTGCACAGTAGACCCTAAACTCGCGACCGTACCGACGCTGTCCTGCAGATCTACAATAAGATCCGTTTCGGAGAGGGGATAATTCCAGCCGCCGATCCAAGAAGCTGCGCTGGAAAATTCATTCAAATCAATTCGTAGCGCAATACCCCTCCCTTGCGCCTGAACAATAGTGTGGACCGCTTGAGAATACCCTGCAGGAGAAGCAAGCGATATTGCCGGAATCAAATTCAACCCTTTCGCACTTGCATTAGCAGCAATCGCCAAAATCGGATGGTTTCCATTTATTGGGCTCGGAATGTTACTTGCATCGAGATATAAAGAACCGGTTCCCAACGAAGCAATGATCCGATCAGTGAAATAATCCGCAGCCGGAACTGCTAAGTTATTTTTTGTTGCTTTTTTCTCCTTAAATTGCTCGCTCATCAAAATAATGAACGGAACGACACCGGCTTTCTGCGCCGGACTCAAAAAGGAAACCCCTCCTCTTCTCCTGTCTTTCATTTGAGTATCGGAATATAACGGAAAGTAGACATTTTCTGATCCCGCCGATTCGTCCCCGCGATCGGGCAACTTAGAGTTATTTTTGCAAGCTTGTCCATAGACGCGTTAGCCATGAGCCCCTGCAGAGCCTGGCAGGTCTAAACCGAAAAACTGCTACTATTTGATTGTAATTACAACCGATTTAAAGTATTATTCTATCTATGCCAGCAAAAGTACGCTTTTGAATCAGAATTAAAAATAATTGATAGTCTGTAAGTTGATATAAATCTTGAGTTAATCGGCTCGTCCTTCATCAGGTCTGACTGCGGCCCAACTGGTACCCGCTCCGCCTCCTCCTCCGCTCGTCGATACGACGCCCAAGCTGTTTCTGCTACGCGCCAGCAATTCCGAAGAACGGCGTAGACCATATTCCGGTCAAGCAGCTTGGACTGTATGATAGATTCCGCTGATTCGATGCCCGGAGCCCGCACGAATGCGCATGCATCCCCTCGCCTTGCTGTGCCTCGCCGTCGTCGCTCTGTCCGCCGGGCCGGCCCACGCGAAGCGGTCGAGGCCCGACGACCTGCTGGATCACGGCCAAGGCTGCTGGACGCGGGCATTCGCGCCGAACGCGTCCTTGGAATGGTGCTTCCGGCAGGGCGGCATCGTGGACGGCGGCGCCACCAAGGATGGCGAGGGATTCGAGGAAAAGGGGGTGTACCAGAGCTTTTCCGAGCATGTCGTCATCCTCGGCTTTCCGGGCAACGGATGGCCCGCCGAGAACTACGTCGAGGATTGCCGCTACCGCTTCGAGGACGATTTCCAAATTCTCGTGCTCGACGGCTGCAGCAGCGCCGGGCGATGGCGCCGGCCCGCCGGGCAGCCCCTCACGCCCTGAGACGTCGGGGCGCGGCGGTCGCGGCCGGCTCCGCCCGCCGTGGTCTCACTCGACCAG
>NZ_VRVH01000006.1:0-57828 GCF_008040095.1 Methylobacterium sp. WL6
GGCGCGCCGACCCCCGCCCCGGCCGCCGCCTCCGACGAAGCGCCGGACGCCGCCACCGTGCTGGCCCAGGCCAACGCCTACTTCAACGGCATGAGCACGCTCACCGGCTCGTTCATCCAGATCGCCGCGGACGGGCGGAAGATCGGCGGCAAGCTCACCATCGCCAAGCCCGGGCGCCTGCGCTTCGACTACGACGCGCCCTCGCCGCTGGAGGTGGTGGCCGACGGCACTTCGGTGGCGGTGCGCGACCGCAAGCTCGCGACCCAGGACCTGTACTTCATCGCGCAGACCCCGCTGAAATTCCTGGTCCGCGAGAAGATCGACCTCGCCCGCGACCTCACCGTCACCGACGTCTCGAACGACCCGGGCGGCGTCCGCATCAGCCTGGAGGACCGCGCCACGCTCGGCGGGACCTCGAAGATCCAGCTGTACTTCGATGCCGACATGAAGGTGCTCGGCCAGTGGCGGATCACCGATCCGCAGGGCTACCTGACCACCGTGCAGCTCTCGAACCTGCAGAAGGGCAAGGCCGTCGACGGCAACCTGTTCTTCATCAATTACGGGCGCCCCGAGGACAAAGCGATGCAGGAGCGGATCAAGCAGTCCCAGACCCCCTGAGGTCCGCGAAAGGCCGCCATGGTGAGGCTTCCTTAACGCTTCTCGCATCGATCCGGGGAAGGACGTCCCGAAGCGCGCCGATCGGCGTGGCCTGGCGCGCCGGTGAACCCGCCGTCAAGGCGCGCCGCCCGATCGTGCCCCTCGATCGATTCGAGGAAGGGTTCGACATGGAAATCGCCAGGCTGCTCCACACCTTCGCAGGTCCCGTCGCCGCGTTCCTCGCGGTGGTGCCGGGCCTTCGCCGCCCGGCCGGCCCGCCGCCGCCGGTGCTGGACGGGCCGACGATGACGAACGTCGACTTTCCGGCCGTCCAGCCGCCGAGCGCGACGTACTGGCCCGAGCGCTCCTGCATCCTCTCGGGCCGCCCCGAGCAGACCGCGACCTACGTCTACGAGAGCCCCGACAAGCTGTTCGCCGCCGGGATCTGGACCTGCCGGCCGGGCAAGTTCCGCATCGATTTCGGCCGGGACGAGTTCATCCACCTGCTCGAAGGCGTGGTGACCGTCACCGACGCCGAGGGCCGTTCGAAGACCTATCGCGCGGGCGACGCCTTCGTCACGCCGAAGGGCTTCTCCGGCACCTGGGACGTGATCGAGCCGGTGCGGAAGCACTTCACCTATTACGGCGCGGTCGATTGAGGGCCCTCACGCCGCCTGCGGGCGCCAGCGGTCGAGCTCGCTGTCAATCGCGCCTTCGGTGCCGCGCATGAACTCGGCGGCCGACAGGCCCGGCGCCAGGGTGGCGAGGTAGCTCACCGTCACGGTGCCGGCGCGCGTCGACGACCCGGTCGGCCAGTACAGCCCGGAATTGACCGCCACCGGCAGCACCGGCAGGCCGAGACGCCCGTACAGCAGCTCGACGCCGCGCTTGAACTGCAGCTTCTCGTCGATGGTGCCGCGGGTGCCCTCGGGGAAGATCAGCACCGAGCGCCCGTCGGCTACCGCGGCGCGGCTCTCGTCGATCATCGTGCGCAGGGCCTGGGTGCCGTTGGCGCGGTCGATGATGATCATCGGCGAGCGCCGCAGGAACCAGCCGACCACGGGGATCGCGACGAGCTCGCGCTTGGCGATGATCGCCACGTCGGGCA
Organism: Methylobacterium sp. WL6; assembly: GCF_008040095.1. Lineage (NCBI taxonomy): Bacteria > Pseudomonadati > Pseudomonadota > Alphaproteobacteria > Hyphomicrobiales > Methylobacteriaceae > Methylobacterium > Methylobacterium sp. WL6. The sequence continues at coordinate 1,706 of NZ_VRVH01000006.1, forward strand.
CCAGGATGAGGAAGGCCAGCGTCTCCCAGGCCGACTGATGGTTGGCGACGATCAGGCAGGGCTCGGCCGGGATGCGCTCGCGCCCCTCCTCGACGTAGCGCAGGCCGCAGATCGTGCGGAGCCCGAAAAGGATGCCCCGCGCCCACAGGCGCGTCGCCGCGCGGATCGGCCGGACCGGCGAGCCGGAGGCGGCCAGCACCGCGAGCGGTGCCAGGAACAAGGCCGTCCAGGCAGCCCAGTAGGCGTTGAACAGGACGGAGCGGATGCGCGGCAAGGGGCTATGTCTCTGAGTGTCGTCGAGCGGGGCCGACCGATGGTCTTTGCGCGGACATACCCCGTCGTCCGGTGCGGAGCACGCCATTTCCGCAGGCCGCCCGGTCGCAGCGTCGATCGCGCCGGCGAATCGCGCTATCCACCGGCCTTCCCCCGACAACCGCGAGCGTTTCCGTTGCGCCTCACCGTCACGTCCTGGAACATCAACTCGGTGCGCCTGCGCATCGATCTCGTGCTGCGCTTCCTCGCCGAGGCGAAGCCCGACGTACTGTGCCTGCAGGAGACCAAGTGCCCGGACGACGCCTTCCCGCTGAAGGCCCTGCGCGGCTCGGGCTACGAGAACGTCGTCTTCGCCGGGCAGAAGGGCTACAACGGCGTCGCGATCCTGTCGCGGTTTCCGCTCGTCACCCGCGCGGTGATGAGCTTCTGCGAGCGCCAGGACGCGCGCCACATCTCGGCGGTGCTCGGGCCCGAGGCCGGCGCCGCGGCGGGCATCGCGCTGCACGACTTCTACGTGCCGGCCGGCGGCGACGTGCCCGACACCGCGCTCAACCCGAAATTCGCGCACAAGCTCGACTTCCTGCGCGACCTGCGCGCCTGGGGCGGGCGGCGCGTGAAGGGCCCCGCGATCCTCGTCGGCGACCTCAACGTCGCGCCGCTGGAGCACGACGTCTGGTCGCACAAGCAGCTGCTCGACGTGGTGAGCCACACCCCCATCGAGACCGAGGCGCTGGAACGCTTGCGCAACGAGGCCGGCTGGGTCGACACCGCGCGCCTGCTGACGCCGCCGCCGGAGAAGATCTTCACCTGGTGGAGCTACCGCTCGCCCGACTGGGCGGCGGCCGACAAGGGCCGCCGCCTCGACCATGCCTGGGTCTCGCCCGACCTCGCCGGCACTGTGCGCAAGGTCGAGGTCGCGCGCGAGGCCCGCGGCTGGGAGCGCCCGTCCGACCACGCGCCCGTGACGTTGACGCTGGAGCTCTGACCGGAACGCGAACGGGGCCGGCGCATTGCATCTTCACACGCTCGTGAAGAAGGTTCGCCGACCCCATGCGAAAGATCCTGCTCGCCTTCCTGCTGCCGAAGGTCGTCTCGTATCTCCGCCGCCGCTACGGCGGCGCCCAGACCCCGCACCGCCGCTCGTTCTGAGCGTCCGCACCGAGCCTCATGGGTCAGGCCCCATGAGGCTCGGTTCCAGCTCTAAGCCCGCGACGCGCCCGCCCTCACCCGGCGGGCGTTCCTGCGTCCGTAGCCCGCGTAGAGGGCGAGGCCGAGCGTCAGCCAGACCGCGAGGCGAATCCAGGTCTGGCCCGGCAGGCCCGCCATCAGCAGCAGGCAGGACAGGATCCCGAGGCTCGCCACCAGCCCGACCGCCGGGACCCGGAACGGGCGCGGCCGCTCCGGCTCGGTCCGGCGCAGGATCAGCACGGCGGTGCAGACCAGCACGAAAGCGAAGAGCGTGCCGATGCTGACCAGCTCGCCGAGTTCCTCGATCGGCACGAGGCCGGCCACGAGCGCGGTCATCAGGCCGATCGTCGCCTGGCTCAGCATGGGCGTGCGCGTCGTCGGGCTCACCCGCGCGAACAGCCGCGGCAGCAGGCCGTCGCGGGCCATCGCGTAGAAGACCCGCGCCTGGCCGTAGAGCGCGGTCAGCGTCGAGGTCGTCAGCCCGATCAGCGCGCCGAGCTTGATCGCGACGGCGAAGCCGCCGAGCCCGATCGCGTCGATCGCCTTGGCGATCGGGTCAGCGACGTTCAGCGCCCGGTAGGGCACGAGCCCGGTGAGCACCGCGGCGACCGCGACGTAGAGCACCGTGCTCACCGCCAGGGACCCGAGCAGGCCGATCGGCGCGTCGCGCTGCGGGTCGCGGGTCTCGCCGGCGGCGGTCGAGACCGTCTCGAAGCCGATGAAGGCGAAGAACACCACGCCGGCGCCGCGCAGGATGCCGCTCCAGCCGAATTCCCCGAAGGTGCCGGTGTTCTTCGGGATGAACGGGTGCCACAGCTCCGGCTTCAGGTGCGCCGCCCCGACGCCGACGAAGCCGAGGATGATTGCGACCTTCAGCGCCACCATCGCGGTGTTGACGAGCGAGGCCTCGCGGCTGCCGCGCATCAGGAGCGCCGTCAGCGCGAGCACGATCCCTGCGGCGGGCAGGTTGACGAGGCCGCCTCCGCCGGGCGCCGCGGCGAGCGCCGCCGGCAGGCGCAGGCCCGCATCCGCGAGCAGGCTCTGCGCGTAGCCCGACCAGCCCACCGCGACGGTGGCGGCGGCGAAGGCGAATTCGAGGACGAGGTCCCAGCCGATGATCCAGGCGCAGAGCTCGCCGAGCGTCGCGTAGGTGTAGGCGTAGGTCGAGCCCGGCACCGGGATCATCGCGGCCAGCTCTGCGTAGCACAGCCCGACGAAGGCGCAGGCGATCCCGCCGGCGACGAAGGACAGGGCGAGGCCGGGGCCGGCATAGTCCGCCGCCGCGGTGCCGGTGAGGACGAAGATTCCCGCCCCGATCGTCGCGCCGAGGCCGATGCAGACCAGCCCGAACGCCGACAGGCTCCGCGCCAGCGCCGGCCCGTGGTCGTCCTCATGCCCGGCGACGAGCGCGGCGACGGATTTCTTCGCGGCGAAAAAGCCTGTGGTCATGGCGTGGCGATGTCCGAGCCCGCGGAAGATGCAGCGAGGCTGCGGCAAGTGCCGCGCTAGCGATAGCCGCGCCACGGAAAGTTTTTCAGGGTCGTCCGCGACGGAGCGCTCAGGCACCGGCCGGACGCCGAATCGAGCACGGGTCCCTTCTCCCAGGGGGAAAAGGACAGGATGAGGGGCGTGAGCTTTCGGAGAGTCACGCCCCTCTCCCCGACACACTTTTCATGGGAGAGCGAGCGCGGCGTGCTTCGCAGGATCCCTCCGGTGCCGTCACGCCGCGATGGAGACCGGATCGATCGCAGGGCGGCGTCCGCGAACGCCCCGCTCAGCGGCGCTCGTACAGCAGCCGCGCGCGGATCGTGCCCGGGATCGCGCGGATTTCGGCGAGCAGGGTCTCGGCGTCGGCGTTGGTGGCGTCGGTCTCGAGCACCACGTAACCGACCTCGCCGTCGGTCTGGTAGAACTGCCCGGCGATGTTGATGCCTGCGCTCGAGAACACCGCGTTGAGGCGGTTGAGCATGCCGGGCAGGTTCTGCTGCACGTGGATGAAGCGCGCGCCGGTCGGGCGCGGCGGGAGCTGCACCTGCGGGAAGTTCACTGCGCCGATGGTCGAGCCGATGTCGGAGTAATCCACCAGCTTGCGTGCGACCTCCGAGCCGATGCGCTCCTGCGCCTCCTCGGTCGAGCCGCCGACGTGGGGTGTGAGGATCACGTTCTCCAGGCCCTGGAGCGGCGAGACGAAGCGCTCCTGGTTCGAGCCGGGCTCGACCGGGAAGACGTCGACGGCGGCGCCGGCGAGGTGCCCGTCGCGCAGGGCCCGTGCGAGCGCGTCGAGGTCGACGACGGTGCCGCGGGCGTTGTTGATCAGGTACGCGCCCGGCTTCATCGCGCGGATCTCGGCCTCGCCGATCATGTTGGCGGTGGCGTCGGTCTCGGGCACGTGCAGCGAGACCACGTCGCTCTGGGCGAGCAGCTCGGCGAGTGAGGCGGTCGGCTCGGTGTTGCCGTGGCGGAGCTTGTCGGTGTGGTCGTAGAACACGACCCGCATGCCCATGGCCTCGGCCAGCGTCGAGAGCTGCGTGCCGATGTTGCCGTAGCCGACGATGCCGAGCGTCTTGCCGCGCACCTCGACCGAGCCGGCCGCCGACTTGTCCCACTGGCCGGCATGCGCCCCGACCGAGCGCGGCACGATCCGGCGTAGGAGCATCACGATCTCGCCGATGACGAGCTCGGCGACCGAGCGGGTGTTCGAGAACGGCGCGTTGAACACCGGCACGCCGCGCCGCCGCGCGGCGTCGAGGTCGACCTGGTTGGTGCCCACCGAGAAGCAGCCGACCGCGAGCAGGCGGTCGGCGGCGTCGAGGGCCGCCGCGTCGAGCTGCGTGCGCGAGCGGATGCCGAGGATGTGGATGCCCTTCAGGGCCTCGTGCAGCGCATCGCGGTCGAGCGCCTTCGGCAGGCGGACGAGGTTGGTGTAGCCGGCCGCGCGCATCAGCCCGACGGCGCTGTCGTTGATGCCTTCGAGCAGCAGCACCCGGATCCTGTCCTTCGGCAGCGACAGCTTCTCGGGCAGGGCCAGGGTTTCGAGCAGCGGGAGCGGTTCGGAGTTCATGGTGCGATCGGCCGTTCGACGAGGGCGCCTCCGGGCGCCGAAGGCCGGCAGCGATAGGAGCGGTGATTTCGCGATGCAACGACGCGGGCGGATGGCTGGGATGCATCGGCTTTCCGGTGCGACCGTTCCGTCATGCGAAATGGCCGCCGCTCACCCGCGCGGGCGGGCGGCCCGCGCGGCGCCGAGTTCGGCGATCTGCCGGGTCTGCGCGCGGATCAGATCCTCCAGCTGCTCGGTCCGGATGCGGTCGAGCTTGTCGTGCAGGGACACGATCTCGATCTCGGCGCGCAGGTTGACCTCGTAGTCGAGGCCGGCGGCGATGCGGTCGCGCTCCGCCTGCCGGTTCTGCGACATCAGGATCACCGGCGCCTGCAACGCCGCGACCATCGACAGGATCAAGTTGAGGAAGATGTAGGGATAGGCGTCGAAGCCGCCCCCCGACCTTGCGAGGACGACGGTGTTCAGGACCACCCAGCCGACGAGCAGGCCGGTGAAGGCGATGATGAACCCCCACGAGCCGCCGAGCCTGGCGACCCGATCGGCGAGGCGTTCGCCGAAATCCGGGCCCGCGCGCGACGTCGCGGCGGCGCCCGCGTCGCGGGCATGGACGCGCCCGGCGATGTGCGCGAGGACGCGCCGGTCGTGCGGCGACAGGCAGCCCAAGCCCGGATCCAGGAGCTGCCGGGCGAGCCGGGCGACCGCCTCGTCTCCGTCGGCGGACATGCCGGTGCCCCTCTCCCGCTACGTCGCCATGCCCTTCACGAGGCGTTCGATGGCGTCGAGGGCATCGCCGATGCGTGCGGTCTGGGCCAGGATCTTCCCGGCTTCGACCTTGGCGTTCGCATCCGTCTGCCACCAGATGCCGCCGTCGATGTTCCTGATCATCGTCGTGAGGCGGTCGTTCTGGACACCCATCGCCTCGATCGCTGTCTGACAGATCATGATGTCGCCCCCTGATGTTCATCGAACATATCCCAAACGGGCGGGCAGCAGCGAAGAATTCGCATCGCGGCCCGGGAGACGCCCGGTGGCCGGGACTGGCGCCGCGAACCGTTTCGTGTATGGTCCGCGCGGCCTCGGCCCGGCGACGGGCGGGGCCGAAACCGCTTGGACCAACGACCCTGCTGGACGACATCCCGGCATCGGCCAAGGCTCGAGCATGCCTCAGGCGCCGTCCTCCCGATCCGGAGGGGCGGCCGCACGGCGCTTCTGAAAACCTCACCTGAAAGGCACTGCGATGTCGATCTCGGCAGAGCGCAAGACCGCGCTCATCAAGGAATACGCGACCGTCGCCAAGGACACCGGCTCGCCGGAGGTCCAGGTGGCGATCCTCACCGAGCGGATCACCAACCTCACCAGCCACTTCAAGACCCACGGCAAGGACAACCATTCCCGCCGCGGCCTCCTGAAGATGGTCTCGCAGCGCCGCTCGCTGCTCGACTACGTGAAGCGTCGCGACGAGGCCCGCTACCGCAGCCTCATCGAGCGCCTCGGCATCCGCCGCTAATCCAGCCCACGCGGTTCCGAGCCCGGCTCGGGACCGCTTTTTTCAAGATCTCGGGTGGCCGGAACGGGTCCGGCCCCGCGAGCAACGGGCGACTTCGAGGCGCGAACACCAGGGACAGGATCGCAGGGCACTCCTCCAGCCGGAGTGCCCCGCCGTCTTGCCCCTGGCCGCGCCGGGTTCGCCCGCCGCATGATGGCAAGGACGACAAGAATGTTCGACGTACAACGTGAAGAGCTGATGTGGGGCGACCGCCGCCTCGTTCTGGAGACCGGCAAGGTCGCCCGCCAGGCCGACGGCTCGGTGATGGCCACCTACGGCGAGACCTCGGTTCTCGCCACCGTCGTCTCCTCCAAGGAGCCGAAGGTCGGGATCGACTTCCTGCCGCTGACCGTGAACTACCAGGAGCGCGCCTACGCCGCCGGCCGCATCCCCGGCGGCTACTTCAAGCGCGAGGGCCGGCCGTCCGAGAAGGAGACGCTGGTCTCCCGCCTGATCGACCGCCCGATCCGCCCGCTCTTCGTCGAGGGCTGGCGCAACGACACCCAGGTCGTCGTGACCGTGCTCACCCACGACCTCGAGAACGACCCCGACATCCTGGCGATGGTCGCGGCCTCGGCGGCGCTCACCCTGTCCGGCGTGCCGTTCATGGGCCCGATCGGCGCCGCCCGCGTCGGCTACGCCAACGGCCAGTACGTGCTCAACCCGCCGGTCCCGGAGATGGACGGCGCGGTGCTCGACCTCGTCGTCGCCGGCACCACCGACGCGGTGCTGATGGTCGAGTCGGAGGCCAAGGAGCTGTCCGAGGAGATCATGCTCGGCGCCGTGATGTTCGGCCACAAGCACTTCCAGCCGGTGATCGAGGCGATCGTGCGCCTGGCCGAGAAGGCCGCCAAGGAGCCGCGCGCCTTCTCGCCGCCGGAGAATGCCGACGTCGAGGCCGCCGTGCTCGGCGTCTGCGAGTCCGAGCTGCGCGACGCCTACAAGATCACCGTCAAGCAGGAGCGCTACAAGGCCGTCGACGCCGTGAAGGCGAAGGTGGTCGCGGCTCTGTGCCCGGCCGAAGGCGAGCAGAAGTTCGCCCCCGAGAAGGTCAAGGCCGCTTTCAAGGAGGCCCAGTCCAAGGTCGTTCGCTGGAACATCCTCGACACCGGCTCGCGCATCGACGGCCGCGACGTGAAGACCGTCCGCCCGATCGAGAGCCAGGTCGGCGTGCTGCCGCGCGCCCACGGCTCGTCGCTGTTCACCCGCGGCGAGACCCAGGCGCTCGTGGTCGCGACGCTGGGCACCGGCGAGGACGAGCAGTACATCGACGCGCTGCAGGGGACCTACAAGGAGACCTTCCTGCTGCACTACAACTTCCCCCCCTACTCGGTGGGCGAGACCGGCCGCATGGGCTCCCCCGGCCGGCGCGAGATCGGCCACGGCAAGCTCGCCTGGCGCGCGATCCACCCGGTGCTGCCGCCGGCCCACGAGTTCCCGTACACGATCCGCGTCGTGTCCGAGATCACCGAGTCGAACGGCTCGTCCTCGATGGCCTCGGTCTGCGGCGGCTCGCTGTCGCTGATGGATGCGGGCGTCCCGCTGCGCCGTCCCGTCGCCGGCATCGCCATGGGCCTCATCCTCGAGGGCGAGCGCTACGCGGTGCTCTCCGACATCCTCGGTGACGAGGACCACCTCGGCGACATGGACTTCAAGGTGGCCGGCACGGACGAGGGCATCACCTCGCTCCAGATGGACATCAAGATCGCCGGCATCACCGAGGAGATCATGCAGGTCGCCCTCGCCCAGGCGAAGGACGGCCGCGCCCACATCCTCGTGGAGATGGCCAAGGCGCTCACCGCCGCCCGCCCCGAGCTCGGTGAGTACGCGCCGCGCATCGAGACCATGCAGATCCCCACCGACAAGATCCGGGAAGTGATCGGCACCGGCGGCAAGGTGATCCGCGAGATCGTCGAGAAGACCGGCGCCAAGATCAACATCGACGATTCCGGCACCGTGAAGATCGCCTCGGCCGACGGCAAGGCGATCAAGGCGGCCTACAACTGGATCCGCTCGATCGTCGCCGAAGCCGAGCCGGGCATGATCTACGAGGGCACCGTCGTGAAAACGATGGAGTTCGGCGCCTTCGTGAACTTCTTCGGCGCCAAGGACGGCCTCGTCCACATCTCGGAGCTCGCCGCCCAGCGGGTCGCCAAGGTGACGGACGTCGTCAGCGAGGGCCAGAAGGTCAAGGTCAAGTTCCTCGGCCAGGACGATCGCGGCAAGATCCGCCTCTCGATGAAGGTCGTCGACCAGGAGACCGGCGAGGACCTCACCGAGAAGCTCAAGGCCGAGCGCGCCGAGCGCGGCGAGCCCGAGCGCGAGGAGCGGGCCCCGCGCGAGCGGAGCGAGCGCAGCAGCCGCGGCGAGCGTCGCCAGTCGAACGACTGATCGTCCGGACCCGCGGTCCTGACGGCGAAGACGGCGCGGTCCCCTCGGGGCCGCGCCTTTTTCGTGGGCGGTTCCGGCGCGGCGGCAAGGAACGCCGGCCTTCGGAGGGCGTTCGATCCGCGACCCCAACAGGAGCGCACCCGACCCCATGGCCAACGACATGATCCACGACATCTTCAGCGGCGAGCCGAACCTCAGCACCACCGAGCGCGCGGTCTCGGTGGCGCTCGGCCTCGGCATCGCGGCGGCGGCCGCGCAGCCGCGTCCGAACAAGTGGCTGAGCCTCGCGGCCCTCGTGGTCGGCGTCGGCCTCGCATTGCGCGGCGCCACCGGCCATTGCGCAATCAAGGCGGCCTCCGACCACATCTGAGCATCGGACCAGTCGCAACGAAGAAGGGGGCGCCTCGCGGCGCCCCCTTTTTTCTACGTCGTGGTCCGTGTCGACGAGCGCGACCTCAGAGCGTGGTGGTGCGGCCGCGGCTGGCGATGAAGCCGTAGATCGCGAGGACGACGATCGCGCCGACCACGGCGCCGATGAAGCCCGCGCCCTGGTTCGGGCCGTACCAGCCGAGCGCCTGTCCGAGGAAGGTGGCGACGAAGGCGCCGACGATGCCGAGGATGGTGGTCAGAATGAAGCCCGACGGCTCGTTCGAGCCGGGCATGATGAACTTGGCGACGATGCCGGCGAGGAAACCGATGACGATGGTCCAGAGAATACCCATGACGAACCCCTTGGCGACGTGACGCCTGACGATGTGACGCCGCTTTCGGATGACGCGACGCTGGAACGGTGTTGAAACGCACGGTGGCAGCGGGGGTTGCGACGGATTGGCCGTCGCCGGATCTTTTTCCGCACTGCAATGGGCCAAGGCCGCCGGCCCGGCGCCCCTTTACCTCGCCCGCGCCCGGCGGCAGAAGCGATCCGAAGATCAGCCGGGGGACAGGACATGACGATCGAACGCTTCGAGCCGGGCGCGCGGATGGCGCAAGGCGTGGCCTACGGCGACACGGTGTATCTCGCCGGCCAGGTCGCCGCCGACACGGTCGGCACCGGCGTCACCGCGCAGACGCAGGCCATCCTCGGCCAGATCGAGCGCCTGCTGGCGGCTGCCGGCAGCGACAAGGAGCGGATCCTGATGGCGACGATCTACCTGGCCGACATGGGCACCTTCGCCGAGATGAACGCCGCCTGGGACGCCTGGGTGTCGAAGGACAACCCGCCCGGCCGCGCCACGGTCGAGGCCAAGCTCGCCGGGCCGGAATACCTCGTCGAGATCGTCGTCGTCGCCGCGCGGTCGGGCGCATGAGGGCCGCCGCCCTCGCCCGCGCGATCCTCCTCGCGGGCCTCGCGCTCGCGACCGGGCCGGCGCTGGCGGCGGGGCCGGAGCGGGTCGTCAACATCTACAACTGGTCGGACTACATCGATCCGAAGGTGCTCGAGGCCTTCACCCGCGAGACCGGGATCAAGGTGGTCTACGACACCTACGACAACAACGAGATCCTCGAGACCAAGCTGCTCGCCGGCAAGTCCGGCTACGACGTGGTGGTGCCGTCGGGGCCGTTCCTGCAGCGGCTGATCCGGGCCGGCGCGTTCCTGCCCCTCGACAAGGCCAAGCTGACGAACCTCGGCAACGTCTGGCCGGAGATCGCCGGGCGCCTCGCGGCCTACGATCCGGGCAACGCCTACGCCGTCGACTACATGTGGGGCACCACCGGGCTCGGGCTCAACCTCGGGCTGGTGCGCGAGCGTCTCGGCGCCGGCGCCGCGCTCAACACCTGGAACCTCGTCCTCAACCCGGCCTCGGCGAACAAGCTCAAGGATTGCGGGATCATGATGCTCGACTCGCCCGAGGACCTGATCCCGAGCATGCTGCCGACCTTCGGCCTGAAGAGCGACTCCAAGCGCTGGGACGACATCACCCAGGTCGCCGACGCGCTCTTCAAGGTGCGCGGGACGGTGCGGAAGTTCCACTCGTCGGAATACATCCAGTCGCTCGCCAACGGCGATCTCTGCGTCGCGGTCGGCTATTCCGGCGACGTGCTCCAGGCGAAGAAGCGGGCCGACGAGGCGAAGAACGGCGTCGAGATCGCCTACCTCATCCCGAAGGAGGGCACGCTGATGTGGTTCGACGCCTTCGCGATCCCGAAGGACGCCCCCCATGCGGCGGAGGCGCTGAGCTTCATCGACTACATGCTGCGCCCCGAGGTTGCGGCGGCCAACACCAACTTCGTATCCTATGCCAGCGGCAACCTGCCCGCGAAGAAGCTCGTGAAGCCGGACATCCTGGCCAATCCCGGCATCTATCCCGACGACGCGACGATGCAGCGGCTCTCGGTCAACACCGCCTGGGACGACCGCACCCAGCGCTTCGTCACCCGGGCCTGGACGCGGGTGCGCACCGGCAAGTGAGCCGTCAAGTGAGCCGTCGCCGCGGGGAGCGCGCACGAAAAAGCCCGGCGCGATGGCCGGGCTTCGATCGTCGCGGGCGACCGTGATCAGTCCTTGAGGTCGGCCGGCACCTTGCCGCCGTTCTCCTCGAGCTTCTTGATCACCTGCTTGTGCAGCCAGACGTTCATCGTGGCCGAATCGTCCTTGTCGCCGGTGTAGTGCAGCTCGTCGGCAAGCTGCTTGCGGGCGGTCAGGCTCGAATCGAGATCGAGGAGCTTCATCAGGTCCACGATCGAGGTGCGCCAGTTCAGCGTCTGGGAATTCTTCTGGGCCATGCCGTTGAGCACCGCCTCCACGTCCACGGGCTCGCCCGAGGCGGACGGCGTCGCGTCGGCCGTGGTGGTCGAGGCCGGGCTGCTGGCGCCGCCGGCATCCGCGGTCGAGGGGGCCGCCGCGGAGGAGGCGCCTCCGAACGGATGCAGGATCTTGCTGACGATGCTGCCGAGTAGGCTCATGAGATCATTCCCTCGATCGATGCCGCGGAAAAGCGCCGCAGTCGCGTGACAACGGGAGCCGGACCGGCCTGTTCCGACTGCGCCGCAACGTCAGCGGAAGAGCGGCAGGGCGGCTCCGAGCAGGGCGAGGCCGGCGAGCAGGCAGAGCCCGCTCCATCGTTCCAGCATCGGCGCCCGATCCGGGTCGCGCGTCGACATGCGGGCAAGGCCAACGCCGCAGGTCAGGCAAGCGAAGCTGAGCATCGCGACGATCATCCCCAAGGCAGACTTCTCTGGTGGAAAGGATGGATGCCTTATACAGAAATGAATGGCAATAAAATTCGACTCTGTGGATATCTCGCAGACACGCTTTCTATGAGTACAGAACCGTTTTCCAGCATCTGAAAGTTGCATTGGAATACCTAGGCGATTTTGCGCGGCTTCATCCTTCGTAACCATGTGGTCGCAATCGAAGTGCTTGCCACGCGCGAGCGAGGGCGGATGGCGTTTTCGGCGCGCCGATTTGCACTTTCGCCGGCCTGTGGCATGGGAGCGGCCGAAGCCGCTCCGCTCCCGAGCCCGGAAATCCCGAGCCCATGCGTCAGTTCCCCAATCGCCGGACTATCCTCGCTGCGGGCCTGCTCGCGTTCGGGGCGGGCTCCGCGACGGCGCAGACCGCGCCGGTGCCCGTCCGCATCGGCGTGATCCCGGTGATCGGCGCGGCGCCGATCTTCGTCGCCAACGGAGAGGGCTGGCTCGAGGCCGCCGGGCTCAAGCCGGGATTCACCACCTTCGAGTCCGGGCCGAACATGATCCAGGCGCTGGCCTCCGGCACCATCGACGTCTACGTCGCGGGCATCGCGCCGCTGGCGGTGGCGCGCACCAAGAACATCGACGTGCGCGTGGTCGCCGCGACCGCGGTCGAGGAGATGGTGTTCGTCGCCGGCCCCAAGCTCGCGCCCTACTTCGCGGCGACCGCCGACAAGGCGGAGGCCTTCCGCCGCTACCGGGAGAAGGAGGGCCGCGCCGCCCGCCTCGCGACCCAGCCGCCGGGCTCGGTGCCGAACACCACGCTGCAGCACTGGCTCTGGCAGGTGGCCAAGACCGACAAGACGAACGCCGAGGTCGTCGCCATGGGCATCGACGCGACGCAGCAGGCTCTGCTCGCCGGCGCCGTCGACGGCGCCTCGATCCGCGAGCCGGCGCTGACGATCGTCCAGCAGCGCAACCCGGCGATCGCCCTGATCGCCACCGGCGCCGAGATGTTCCCCGACCAGCCCGGCACCGTGGTCGCCGTCTCGGGCGCCTTCGCCGACAGGAACCCGGCCGCGGTGCAGGGCCTCGTCGACGCGCTGGTGAAGGCGACCGACCTGCTCAAGACCGATCCGGCCCGCGCCGCGCCGCCGGTCGAAAAGGCGCTCGGCAAGGGCATCACCGATCTCGCCACGATCCGGAAGGCGTTGTCCTCGCCGGCGGCGAAGTTCACCGCCGACCCGCGGGTGATCGTCGAGGCGACGCGGAAGATGCAGGCCTATCAGGTGAGCATCGGCACCCTCGACAAGGACGTGCCGATCGACGGCCTGTTCGTGCCGGGCTTCTACGAGAAGGCGATCGCGCGCTGACCGTCCTCCGCGCGATCCTGCTGTCGGCCCTCGGGCTCGCCGCCTTCCTCCTGGTCTGGGAGGCGGCGCCCCGGCTCGGGCTGATCAACCCGGCCTTCCTGCCGCCGCCGAGCACGATCCCGGCCGCGTTCCTGCGCGAGATCGAGCTCGGGGTGTGGTTCGAGGCGGTGGCGTCGAGCCTGAGCCACTACCTCGTCGGCCTCGCCGTCGGCGCGGGCGCCGGGATCGCGCTCGGCCTCGTCGGCGGCATGTCGCGGACGTTCGAGGCCGCGACCGCCTGGGTTGTGCGCCTGCTGCGGCCGATCCCGGGCCTCGCCTGGGTGCCGTTCGCCATCATCTGGTTCGGCGTCGAGCCGTCGGCGGCCGTGTTCATCATCGCCATCGGCGTGTTCTGGATCGTCTTCTTCGCGACGCAGGGCGCCGTGCGCGGCGTCGACCGCGACCTGGTTGAGGTGGCACAGGCCTTCGGCTTCCGCTCGGCCCCCGCACGTCTGACCAAGATCCTGCTGCCGGCGGCGACGCCGGGCATCCTCGTCGGCCTGCGCACGGCGCTCGGCCAGGCCTGGATGGCGGTGGTCGCGGCCGAGATCTTCGGCGTGCCGGGCGTCGGGCAGCGGATGATGCAGGCCTCGAGCCTGCTCTCCACCGACATCGTGGTCGTCTACATGCTCACCATGGCCGGGCTCTACGGATTGTTCGATTCGGCGTTCGTCGCCCTGCAGGGCTGGCTCCTGCGCTGGCGGACCTGAGCGCATGGCGACCCAGGCCGACACCGCCATGCGCGACCCGATCATCGCCTTCCGGGCCTTGAGCCTCGCCTACGCGCGCGGGGGCACGCGCAACGTCATCCTGTCGGACCTCGACCTCACCGTCGCGCGCGGGGAGTTCCTGGTGATCGTCGGCGAATCCGGCGTCGGCAAGTCGACGCTCTTGCGAGTGCTGATCGGCCTCGCCGCGCCGAGCTCGGGCACGGTCGAGCTGGCGACGCGGCCCGGCTGCCGCACGCCGATGGCCCTGGTGTTCCAGGATGCGCGCCTGCTGCCGTGGCGGCGGGTCGTCGACAACGTCGCCTTCGGCCTGGAGAACAGCGGCCTGTCGCGTTCCCAGCGTCGGGCCAAGGCCGCCGAGATGCTGGCCCTCGTCGGGCTCGACGATCTCGCCCAGCGCTGGCCGCATCAGCTCTCGGGCGGGCAGCGCCAGCGCGTCGCCATCGCCCGTGCGCTCGCGGTCGACCCGGACGTGCTGCTCATGGACGAACCGTTCTCGGCCCTCGACAGCTTCACCCGCGAGGGTCTCCAGGACGAGGTGCAGCGCATCCAGGCCGCCACCGGCAAGACGGTGCTGTTCGTCACCCACGACATCGACGAGGCGGTGACGCTGGCCGACCGGGTGGTGGTGCTGGCCGGCAAGCCCGGCCGCGTGTCGGCGGAGGTGCGGATCGACCTGCCCCGTCCGCGTAGGCGGCGCGATGGCGCATTGCTCGAAGCGGCACGGCGCCTGCGGAGCGAGCTCTCCCGCGATTCGGCCGAACTCTGACGCCGCGATCAGTTGCCGGAATACGCCCGCAGCATGCCGACGATGCGGTTCCGGATCTCGGGATCGCGCACCCGCAGGAACGCCGTCATCAGCAGATCGCACTCGGCCGCCGAGGGCGTCGCGGCGCTGGAGGCTTGCACCTCGTCGCGGAAGAAATCCTGGACCGGGATCGCGAGCACGGCGGCGATCTTGCCCAGGACCTGCAGGCCGTTCGACGGATGCGGGCCGTCCTGCAGGCGGCGCGTGGTTCCCAGGTTGGTCATCGGTTTCGCCCGCCCAGATTTCCGGCTTCTGTTCGCATAGTCACACGCGAGCGCGAACGGACCCATCGGTCGAAACCGTATTCACGGAATTCGTTGTGCACGCAACGACAAGTTTCGATGCTGCGTAGAAAATACGAAATGGCGTGAATGCCGGCGCGGCCTCGCGCCGAAGCTGCCCTGGATCAGCCGAACAATGCGGAGACCGCCAAACCGGCCAACGCGATCACACCGAGCAGGCGGCGCCAGGGGTTCACGCCGCGCAGGATCTCGTCCGCCGCCCACCAGGCGAGCGCCGCGCCGGACGCGATCCGAAGCCACATCCCGACGTCATTCTGCCCGCCGTCAGCCTTCGGCGCGAGCAGCCATCGCGCGGCAGACAATCCGAGGAACAACCAGAGCGGCAGATTGGGCCATTGTCCAATCACGATCGCGCCGGTGTTCCGGTCGCGGAACGTCCAATCGACGGCACGGCGCAGGGCCGACATCCGGGGGTCAGACCTTGTCGCTGCCCTCGGCCTGACGGATGGGCGCGCAGATCTGCGGGCTCACCTTGTCGAGGTGGACGCAGGCGTTGTCGCGATACCAAGTGCGCAGGCCGGGCTGGGTCGGCGCGATGTACATCGCGACGAGGACGAAGCCGGCGGCGAGCACGATGAGGGTGAGGAGGAGGTTGCGCATCACGGGGCTCCGATCGGGACGGGCTGCCGCCAAGCGACTGGACGTCCATGAAAAAGGCCCGCCTGCCGGGAAAGGCGCGGGCCGAGCGGTCGTCGCGGCACCTCAACGTGGAGGCAGGTTCCGCGCACCCAACGAGCGGGATGCGGCTCGGGTTCCGGCGAGCCGCCGCGGCGGGAACATGGTTGACGGCGGCCTGACGAATGTCGGAGGCCTTAACGAGGCGTGAAGCACGTCTCCGGGAAGTCCGGGACGGCCGGTTAAGAAAGCCTGAAACGATTCGCTCGAAATCGCGCGACGGCGGAGGGTGAGGAGGCCGGGCTGGTCCCGGTCTTCAGCGTTCAAGCACGTGCGGGCGGCGGCCATGACCGAGACGATCGACGACTTCAAGTTCCTGATGACGCTCGCCTTCGTGGTCTTCGGCGGCTTCGGTCTCGACGCCCTGCTGCGCTGAGGCGAGCGCGGAGCGCGCGCCGTCAACGCACCGAGGCGCCGAACGCGCTTCGAAGGGCGAGCAGCGCGTCGGAGGGATCGATCGGCTCGGGCGGCCGCATCGTCGAGCCGAGCCGGATGGCAGGCGCCGGGCGGGCGGTGGAAGCCGGTCGAGGCTTCGGCAGCGGCACGTCCGGGACCTGCCCGGACCGCAGGAAGCGGGCGAGCTCGGCGGCCTTGGCACGTTGCTCCCGGTGAAGGCGGAACAGCGCCACGACGATCCCGATGGCTCCGGCGCCTTCCAGACAGGCGGCGATCACGTAACCGGGGGCCATGGTCGTTGCTCCTTCGAACTCGGCCGGGGCGCATGGGCGAGCCCGCCGCCGTTCAGGGCCCGGTTCTCGAAGGTTATGGTTACCGGGGTGTTAACCGCTCCGGCCGCGGCGCCCAGCTCGGGGTTTCGTGATCGCGACCGCACGCTCCGCCGGGTTCGGGCCCGGCGGACGCAAATCGCCCTGCGTCCGATCCGATCGATCGCCGTCGATCAGGCCGCGCGGATGGCCGACAGGAACGCCTCGACCTCGCGCTGCACGTTCACCGATTGCGTGGCCAGCTCGTTGGCCGCCATCGTCACCTGCTGGGCGGCGGTCCCGGTCTCCCCGGCCGAGGCCAGCACCTGCGCCACGTTCCGCGAGACGTCCTGCGTCCCGTGCGCCGCCTCGACGGCGTTGCGGGAGATCTCGTCGGTCGCGGCCGTCTGCTCGACGACGGTCGACGCGATGGTGCCGGTGATCGCGTTGACCGACACGATGGTCTGCCCGACCTGCCGGATGGTCGCGGCCGCCTGGCTGCTGGCGTTCTGGATCGCCAGGATCTGGCCGCCGATCTCGTCCGTCGCCCGCGCGGTCTGGCCGGCCAGCGCCTTGACCTCGGCGGCGACCACCGCGAAGCCGCGGCCCGCCTCCCCGGCCCGCGCCGCCTCGATCGTGGCGTTCAAGGCCAGCAGGTTGGTCTGCCCGGCGATCGCGGTGATGGTGGCCACGGCCTCGCCGATCCGCTCCGCCGCCTCCGACAGCGTCGCCATCGCGGCGTCAGTGGCGCGCGCCTCGCGGGATGCGGTGGCGGCGACCGCGTTCGATTCCTGCACCTGGCGCTCGATCTCCCGAAGCGAGGCGACCATCTCCTCGGCTGCGGCGGCGACCGTCTGGACGTTCGCCGAGGTCTCCGCCGCCGCCGCACTGGATGCCAGGGCCTGGTTGCTGGTGGCGTCGGCCACCTGGGTCATCGAGCGGGCGGTCGCGTCAAGCTCGGTGGCGGCCGAGGTGACGATGCCGATCGCGCCCGCGATCGTCCGGTCGAAATCGACCACGAGCTGGTCGACCCGGTCGGCCCGGCGCTGCCGGGCGGATTGCTCCGCGACCTTCTGGGCTTCCAGGGCGAGGCGCTCGATCCCGTTCTGGCGGAAGACGTCGACCGCCCGGGCCATCTCGCCGATCTCGTCGCGGCGCGCGATCCCCGGATTGTCCACGGCGGTCGCGCCGCGGGCGAGCCGGCTCATCGTGTCGGTGAGCCCGTAGATCGGGCGGGTGACCTGCCGCCCGATGAGGAAGGCGGCGCTGCCGACCAGCAGCGCGATGCCGCCGAGGCCGAGCGACAGCTTGATCACGAGGGCCTTGAGGTGGGCCAGCGTGTCGTCGGCGTAGACGCCCGAGCCGATGATCCAGCCCCACGGCTCGAAGCGCTTCACGAACGAGATCTTGTCGACGGGCTGCTCGGCCCCGGGTTTCGGCCACATGTAGGACACGAAGCCGGCCCCCCGTCTCCGTGCCACGTCGGCCATCTCGACGAACAGGGCCTTGCCCACCGGATCCTTCAGCGCGGCGAGATCGGTGCCGTCGAGAGCCGGCTTGATCGGATGCATCACCATCCGCACCTGGTCGTCGATGATGTAGAAGTATTCGTTCGCGCCGTATCGCAGGTTCCGTACGCCCTCGAGCGCCGACCGCCTGGCGGCCGCTTCGGTCATCCGGCCGGACCGCGCCTCCCCCTCGAAATGCTCGAGCACGCCGGCGGCGACCTCGACCAGCTGCTGCGTCTTGACCGCCCGGCTGTTCGTCACCTCGTCGCGGAGTTCGATGACCGAGAGGGCGATGAGGCTGATTAGCCCCAGCACGCAGATCACCGTGATCGCGTGGATCTTCGTACCGATCGACAAGCTCATGATTCACCGCGGCACGAAGACGGATCCCTATCCGTAGGAGTGATGTCCGCATCCGGTTGAGGGGAGGTGAATTCGAACCTGGGATGTGCGAATCCGCGGCGTCGCGAAAGCGAAGCCCGGTTCCGTGCATGCGCGTTCGAAAGCCGGCCGGCGATCGGGGATGGGGACCGATCGCGCCTCTGCCCGACACCACGCGTCGGTGGAATTCGACGCCGGATCGGGCGACACCGGCGTCGTCAGATGCAGGGCCTGCAGGGCGACGCCTTTCCCGATCGCGGCGTCCATCGCGACGTCGCGGAGAATGCCCGCCGCGTCGTGACCGACGCCGAGACCGCGGCATGGGCGCCCCCTGACAAGCCGTTCACGACGCTGATCCTCACCTTCGCGGCCGTGGGTGGCTGCCTCTGCGCGGCCGTTGCCAGGCACCGAAGCGCGGCCGACCGGGAGGCGCACCAGGCGATGGGGTTACACGAGGGCTGGGGGCATCTGCGCCGACCAGCGCCCGGCGCTCGCCGCCCCGTGACTTTTTCGGCCGACGTCCGGTCGATGCCGGCCGGAAAGCGATCCCGGAAATGAAAAAGGCCGCCCTCTCGGGCGGCCTTTCGCGCGAACGTCGAACCGATCACATGCGGTGGCGACGGTGATGCATCATGCGGTGGCGGCGCTGGTGGCGCATCATCGGACGCGCCATCGGACGCATGCCGGGGCGCATCGACGAGCCCATCTCCGGCGTGCCGCCCGGCGCACCCATCGCGCGCTCCATGCCGCCGCGCGGGCCGCCGGCCTGGGAGCCGGACGAGTTGTAGGGGGAGTTTCCCTGGGCGAAGGCGGTCGCGGACATGAGCGTCAGCGACGCGGCGATCAGGAACAGTTTCTTCATTGGGGAAGTCCTTGGGTCGTCTGCGGAGGCGGAGCCCCCGCCTCGAACGGCGCCGCTGCCCGATTCAGCATCGGCGTACGCTGGTGAACCGTCGCCGTCGCGTCGGGGTTCCTCCGCCGGGAAGCGTTTCCGCGGGAGCGACGATCCGATCGGCTCGCTCTACTCACGGTTGGTGATCGAACTCGGTATTCCACCCCCGTGCGGACGCGCTCCGCGCAGGCCGCCGCCGGCGCGGCTCCCCGCGTCGGACGCGACATCGATCCCGTTCCGCGACGGCATCCACCAAGCGCTGGAAATGGTCTAGGGAGGCGCAGCTTCGGACCGCGGATGCGGCCGCACGAAGGGGGACGCTCATGGATCCGGTACTGATCACCGGGGCGGCCGGGTTCATCGGGTACCACGTCGCCGAGCGCTACCTCGCGGCCGGCCGGCCGGTGATCGGCATCGACAACCTCAACGCCTATTACGACGTCGGCCTGAAGCAGGCGCGGCTCGCACGGCTCGAGGCCCATCCGAACTTCCGCTTCCTGAAGCTCGACATCGCCGAGGCCGATGCCGTCGATGCGCTGTTCGCCGAGCACCGCTTCCGGCTCGTGGTCCACCTCGCGGCGCAGGCGGGCGTGCGCTACTCGCTCGAGAACCCGCGCGCCTACGCGCGCAGCAACGTCGACGGATTCCTGAACATCCTCGAAGGTTGCCGCCATCACGGCTGCGTGCACCTCGTCTACGCCTCGTCGAGCTCGGTCTACGGCGCGCTCACCAAGATGCCGTTCTCGATCCACGACAACGTCGACCACCCGGTCAGCCTGTACGCGGCGACCAAGAAGGCGAACGAGCTGTTCGCCCATTCCTACAGCCACCTCTACGGTCTGCCGACCACGGGCCTGCGCTTCTTCACGGTCTACGGCCCCTGGTACCGGCCCGACATGGCGTTGTTCCTGTTCACCCGGGCGATCCTCGCAAGCGAGCCGATCTCGGTGTTCAACAACGGGCTGATGCAGCGCGACTTCACCTACGTCGACGACGTGGTCGACGGGGTGGTGCGGATCGGTGAGCGCATCGCCGCGCCGAACCCGGGCTGGGACGGTGCACGCCCCGACCCGGGCACGAGCGCCGCGCCCTACCGGCTCTACAATATCGGCAACAACCAGCCGGTGCAGCTGCTCCACCTGATCGACGTGCTGGAAGGCTGCCTCGGCGTGAAGGCGGTCCGGCGGATGCTGCCGATGCAGGCCGGCGACGTGCCGGCGACCTTCGCCGACGTGGACGACCTCTCCGCCGCCGTCGGCTTCGCGCCGTCGACCCCGATCGAGGCCGGCGTCGAGCGGTTCGTGCGCTGGTATCGCGCGTATTACCGGGCCTGACCTTCGGACGGCTTGATCTTCAGCTGGTCGATCACCCAGCGCCACGTCCCGTCCGACTGCTCGCGCGCGGTCTCCGCGGAGATCGTGCCGTTGGGCAGCCGCGCGAACGTCATCGCGATCGGCCCGTTGCGCAGCGGCGGCAGCACGTCCGCGGCCGGGAAGTCCGAGCGGCGGGACAGCAGGTCGGCGTAGAAGGCGCGGATCTCCGCGTGCCCAGTGGCGACGACGCGGCCCGCGGCGAGCACCGCATCGGGCTCGTAGAGCGCGACGAGCCCCTCGACGTCGCCGGCATTGGCGCGCTGGTTGAACAGGCGGGCCAACGCCTCCGGCGCCTCGGCGCCCGCCCTGTGCATGTCCGACATCGCATCTCCTCTCGTGGTGGGCGCCGCGCTCCCGCTCCGCGGGGCCGCCGTCAGGTCAACGCCGTGCCGGTGCCGTCGTGCACCGAGACGGCGATGGGAATGCCGAGCTTCACGCTCTCCGACACCGTGCAGAACCGCTGGAACTGGTCGAGCACCCGGTCGATCCGCGGCATGTCGGCGGCTGCGGCGCCGAGCGCGATCCGCACGTCGATGCCGACGATCCGAAGGCGGTCGGCCTCGTTGCGCGCGATCCGGCAGGTGGCTTCCGCGGATACGCCCTTGCCGTCCTGGCGGAACTTCCCCAGCGCGAAGACCAGGCTGGCGCACAGGCAGTTCGCCACGCCGGCGATCAGCAGCTGTTCCGGATGGGGGCCGGTCCCGCCGCCGATCGGCTCCGCCTCGTCCACGCGCAAGGCCGGCAATGCTTTGCCGAAATCCACCGTGAAGACGTAATCGCCGACCTGGCTGATCGTGATGCTCGGCGCCGGCGTCATCGCATTGCTCCCTGTGCTGCCGAATGTTGCGATCGGCACCGGCGTTCCGTGGTTCGAGCCCGGTCGGCTGACAGATCCGCGACTTGAAACCGAAGCGAGGCGGCGCGGGCATCGCGTGCCTTGACGCGATTTCTGCTCTGGCATACCAAATACCAAATAAGGAATCGAGCCCTTGACGGATCGTCTCGGCGATTGCGAGCGTGGCCCGGCTCCGCCGCAGGGAGAGCTTCCATGCCCGGCCGAATTCCCGACCGCTGACCTCGATCCCGATCAGGGTCCGCGTCGTCGCGTGCTCCGCGGCCCGCGCGACCGACGACGACCCTCGCGGATCGACGATCGGCGGTGGACGACGAGTCCAGGATTGATGAGCGTCCTTCATGTCTGCGGCGATCGACTTCGAACAACTGGTCTCGAACGCCGGCGACGCGATCGTGGTCTCGGATCCCGAGGGGGCGATCGTGGTGTGGAACGCCGCCGCCGAGCGCATCTTCGGGTTCACGCCGGAGGAGGCGCTCGGGCGATCGCTCGACCTGATCACCCCCGATCGCCACCGGCACCGGCACTGGGAGGGCTACCGCAAGACCATGCGCACCGGCGTCACCCGCTACGGCGCCGAGGTGCTGCGGGTGCCGGCCCTGCACAAGGACGGCCGCGCCATGTCGATCGCCTTCACGGTCAGCATGCTGTTCGACGCTGACGAGAACGTCACCGGCATCACCGCCGTGATCCGCGACGAGACGGAACGCTGGAACGCGGAGCGCGCGATGCGGCGCCGCCTCGCCGAGCTGGAAGCCTGACGACGGCGTTCGGCGGTCCGCCGCCGGGAACAGCCGACGTCCTCGAGATCAAGGCCGGATTTCGCAAGCAAGACGGCATCCGGCCGAAAGCAACGTGACCGCGGATCGAGGCTCCGCAGAAGAGCCCGGTCTCCGCTCGCCGAACGCGGCACCGATCGAGGGTCGGCGTCGCCACCCATCCACGCAAGAGAGGAAAAGCCGACGATGAGCAAGCCACTCGAGGGGATCAAGATCATCGACTTCACCCACGTCCAGGCCGGGCCGGCCTGCACGCAGCTGCTGGCCTGGTTCGGCGCCGACGTGATCAAGGTCGAGCGCCCCGGCTCCGGCGACGTCACCCGCAACCAGCTGCGGCACGTCGAGGGCGCGGATGCGCTCTACTTCACGATGCTAAACTCCAACAAGCGCTCGCTGACCCTCGACACCAAGACGCCCGAGGGCAAGCAGGTGCTGGAAAAGCTGATCGCCGAATCCGACGTGCTCGTCGAGAATTTCGGCCCCGGCGCCCTCGACCGGATGGGCTTCTCCTGGCCGCGGATCAACGAGCTCAACCCGGGCATGATCGTCGCCTCGGTGAAGGGCTTCTCCGACGGCCACCACTACGAGGACCTCAAGGTCTACGAGAACGTCGCCCAGTGCGCCGGCGGCGCCGCCTCGACCACCGGGTTCTGGGACGGGCCGCCGACGGTCAGCGCGGCGGCCCTCGGCGATTCCAACACCGGCATGCACCTCGCCATCGGCATCCTCACCGCGCTCCACCAGAAGAACAAGACCGGCAAGGGCCAGAAGGTCGCCGTGTCGATGCAGGATTCGGTGCTGAACCTCTGCCGCGTGAAGCTGCGCGACCAGCAGCGGCTCGATGCGCTCGGCTATCTCGAGGAGTATCCGCAATACCCGCACGGCACGTTCACGGACGTGGTGCCGCGCGGCGGCAATGCCGGCGGCGGCGGCCAGCCCGGATGGGTGCTCAAGTGCAAGGGCTGGGAGACCGACCCGAACGCCTACATCTACTTCACGATCCAGGGCCATGCCTGGGCCCCGATCTGCCGGGCGATCGGCAAGGAGGAGTGGATCGACGATCCGGCCTACAAGACCGCGTCCGCCCGCCAGGACAAGATCATGGACATCTTCGGCACGATCGAGGAGTGGCTTGCCGACAAGACCAAGTTCGAGGCGGTCGACATCCTGCGCAAGTTCGACATCCCCTGCGCCCCGGTGATGTCGATGAAGGAGATCTCGGTCGATCCGTCCTTGCGCGCCAGCGGCACGGTCGTCGAGGTGCCCCACCCCCATCTCGGCTCGTACCTGACGGTCGGAAGCCCGATCAAATTCTCGGACATGACGGTCGAGATCAAGTCCTCGCCGCTGCTCGGCGAGCACACCGACGAGGTGCTGGTCGACCTCGGCTACACCCAGCAGCAGATCGAGGAGCTGCATCAGGCCCGCGCGGTCTGAGCGGTCCGACGCTCTGTGAAGCCGCTTCCGGTCCCACAGGACGCGGGGGCGGCTTCCGCCGTTTTCGCGTGAGAACGACTGGATGGGTCGCGCGAAGCACCAGACGGCCCCCTCTCCCAAGGGGAGAGGGTTGGGGTGAGGGGCGTGACCTCTCCGGAAAGCTCACGCCCCTCATCCTGTCCTTCTCCCCATGGGAGAAGGGACCCGTGCCTCGTCCCGTCGGCCGTGCGAAGACGACGGCCTCGGTGGGTGTAGGCGTGGCGCGGCGCTGAAACATGCAAAGGCTCGGATCCATGCAGGCCCTGTGGCACCGGTTCGTTCCGGCCGCGACGCCGCTCAGCGTCCGCGAGCGCATCCGGTCGGCACTCGGCGCGATGCTCGGCATCCTCGTCACCGGGGTGCTCGGCGCTTGGGCGCTGGGACCGACCACCGCCCTGCCCTTCCTGATCGCGCCGATGGGCGCCTCGGCGGTGCTGCTGTTCGCCGTGCCGGCGAGCCCTCTGGCGCAGCCGTGGTCGATCATCGGGGGAAACCTCGTCGCGGCCCTGGTCGGCGTGAGCGTCGCGACCTTCGTGCCCGATCCGGTCTCCGCGGCGGCGCTGGCCATCGCCGGCACTGTCGGCCTGATGATGGCGCTGCGCTGCGTCCACCCGCCGAGCGGCGCGGTCGCGCTCACCGCGGTCCTCGGCGGCCCGGCGATCCACGACCTCGGCTACGGCTTCGTGCTCTGGCCGGTCGGCGCGAACTCGCTGCTGCTGCTGGCCTCGGCGCTGCTGTTCAACAACCTGACGGGCCGGCCCTATCCGCATCACGCGGTTGCCGCCTCGCCCGGCCGGATCGGCGCCGAGCCCGCCACCGCACCGCTCGGCTTCACCTCCGCCGACCTCGACGCGGCGCTCGAGGACTTCGACCAGCTCCTCGACGTCGGCCGGAGCGACCTCGAGGCGATCCTGCGCCAGGCGCAGATCCGCTCCTACCGCCGGCGCTCGGGGCAGACCGACTGCGCCGCGATCATGACCCGCGACGTCGTCGCCATCGCGCCCGGCGCCCCGCTGATGGACGCCCTTGCCCTGCTCCGACGCCACCACATCAAGGTCCTGCCCGTCACCGACGAGAGCGCCCGCGTGGTCGGCATCGTCACGCAGACCGACCTCCTCGACAAGGCGGCCTGGGACCGGCGCGGCCC
The DNA here is from genome assembly GCF_008040095.1 of Methylobacterium sp. WL6. NCBI lineage: Bacteria > Pseudomonadati > Pseudomonadota > Alphaproteobacteria > Hyphomicrobiales > Methylobacteriaceae > Methylobacterium > Methylobacterium sp. WL6. The sequence continues at coordinate 26,335 of NZ_VRVH01000006.1, forward strand.
GCGACTCGGGCTCGGGCGCCGCCTGCGCCTGACCGCATCGCGCGGGCGTGCCCCCCACGGATGCGTCGAGGACATCATGACCAGCCCGGTCGTCACCCTGCGGCCGGAAAGCCCGATCGGCGAGGTGGTTCTGCAGATGTCGGGCCTCGGCCTGCATCACCTGCCGGTGGTCGGGCCGGACGACCGCCTCGTCGGGATCGTCTCGCAGGGCGACCTCGTGGCGGCGCTGCTCACCGACGCGGAACGGCCAAGGGCCGACGCGCCGGCGCTCCGCGCACTCGCCGTCGCGCCGGCCTGATCCGCCGCGACGTCAGGGCGGGCTCGGCTCGCCGAGGAAGAACGCCACTGCCTGCGCAACCACGGCCGGATCGTAGGCGTGGGGGCCGTCGTACTCGACGTAGGTGACGTCGTAGCCGGCCCGCTCCAGCTGGGCGGCGTGGCTGCGCCCGCCATGGCCGACCGCGATCTGCGCGTCCCGGATGCCGTGCGAGACGAAGATCCGCGGCGCGCCGGCCTGGACCTGCACGCTGAGGAAGCCGGCGGACGAGGCGATGACGTGGGTGACGACGTCGCCGTTGGTCAGGCCCGATGAGAGGGCGTAGCTGCCGCCGTCCGAATGCCCCGCGAAGGCCAGCCGCGCCGGATCGAGCAGGAACCGCGAACCGACCTCGGCGAGCGCGGCTTCGAGGCGCTCGCGGTCGGGCCCGTGGCCGGCGATGACCAGGTCCCAGGTTGGGAACAGCGATTGCGGCGCCAGCAGCAGGAAGCGGCGCGTCTCCGCATGCGCCTCCAGTATCGGCAGGATCTTCTCGGCGCTGCCCCCGCCGCCGTGAAACAGCACCACGAGCGGCGTCGGCCTGCGCGGGTCGATGCCACGCGGCACCTGCAGGATCGCGTCCCGCTCCGCAAACAGCCCGAGCGCGTGCCGCCCCGGCGCCAGCGGCGGCCGCGTCGGCAGCCGGTGCGCGAAGGCGATCCGGCCGATGAGGCGAGGGTCGATCATCGTGTTCTCGCCGAAGAACCCGGAAGGCCGTTGACGCCGAGCCCGTCATTCCGGGGCTGCGAAGCCGAGCCCGGAATGACGGGCTCGGCGTCGATCGACGGGTTACGAGCCCCGATCTGTTCGCCTCACTTCCGCTTCACGGTGCTCTGCGGGTTGAGGCTGCCGATGTTGCCGCTCTCCGTGCCGGCGGCGGGGTCGATGACCGCGTTGATCAGGGTCGGCCGCCCCGAATCCATCGCCGTGTTGACCGCCTCGCGCAGCGCGTCCGGCGTCGTGACGTGGACGCCGACGCCGCCGAAGGCCTCCATCATCTTGTCGTAGCGCGCGTCCTTCACGAACACGGTCGGCGCCACGTCGGCGGCGCCCGAGGGGTTCACGTCGGTGCCGCGGTAGATGCCGTTGTTGTTGAACACCACGATGCAGACCGGCAGCTCGTACCGGCAGATCGTCTCGACCTCCATGCCCGAGAAGCCGAAGGCCGAGTCGCCCTCGACCGCGAGCACCGGCTTGCCGGTCTCGACGGCCGCCGCCACGGCGAAGCCCATGCCGATGCCCATGATGCCCCAGGTGCCGACGTCGAGGCGCTTGCGCGGCTGGTACATGTCGATGACGCCGCGGGCGAGGTCGAGGGTGTTGGCGCCCTCGTTGACGAGGATCGCGTCCGGCCGCTCCCTGATGATGGTGCGCAGCACGCCGAGCGCGCCGTGGAAGTCCATCGGCGTGGAGTTCTTCAGGAGGCGCTGGCCCATCTTGGCGATGTTGGCGTCCTTCTTCGCCTTGATCGTGTCGGTCCAGGCGGCGGGCGGCGCCGGCCAGCCGCCCTTCATCCCGTCGAGCAGCGCCGCGACGCAGGAGCCGATGTCGCCGACCACAGGCGCCACGATCTCGACGTTCGAGTCCATCTCGCGCGGCTCGATGTCGATCTGGATGAACTTCTTCGAGCCCGGCGCGCCCCAGGTCTTGCCCTTGCCGTGCGAGAGCAGCCAGTTCAGGCGGGCGCCGATCAGGAGCACCACGTCGGCCTCCTTCAGCACCGTCGAGCGCGCCGCGCCGGCCGACTGGGGATGGGTGTCGGGCAGGAGGCCCTTGGCCATGCTCATCGGCACGTAGGGAATGCCGCTGCTCTCGACGAGCTCGCGGATCGCCGCGTCGGCCTGCGCGTAGGCGGCGCCCTTGCCCAGAATGATCAGGGGGCGCTCGGCGCCTTTCAGCACCGCGAGCGCGCGCGCGATCGCCTCCGGCGCCGGGATCTGGGCGGGAGCCGGGTCGATCACCTGCACAAGCGACTTTGCGCCGGCTTCCGCGTCCATCACCTGCGCGAACAGCTTGGCCGGCAGGTCGAGGTAGACGCCGCCGGGCCTGCCCGAGCAGGCGGCGCGGATCGCGCGCGCGACGCCGATGCCGATGTCGGCGGCGTGCAGCACGCGGAAGGCGGCCTTGCACAGGGGCTTGGCGATGGCGAGCTGGTCCATCTCCTCGTAGTCGCCCTGCTGCAGGTCGACGATCTCGCGCTCGGAGGAGCCCGAAATCAGGATCATCGGGAAGCAATTGGTGGTGGCGTTGGCGAGCGCCGTCAGGCCGTTGAGGAAGCCCGGCGCCGAGACCGTGAGGCAGATGCCCGGCTTCTTCGTCAGGAAGCCGGCGATCGCGGCCGCGTTGCCGGCATGCTGCTCGTGCCGGAACGAGATCACCCGGATGCCCTCGGCCTGGGCGAGGCGCCCGAGATCGGTGATCGGGATGCCGGGCACCCCGTAGATCGTGGTGATGCCGTTGAGCTTGAGCGCGTCGATGACGAGGTGGAAGCCGTCGGTCAGCGCCGGCTGCGTGTCGGCCTCGGCCATGTTGACGTCGGCGGTGTGCATATCGATGACTTGGGCGCGTGCGGACATCTCGGCCTCCCGAATGGATGGATGTTGGGCCGCTCCGGGGCCTCGGCCCCGGATGGCTGGTCGCAGGATCCGCGCCGCGCGCGGGTCGATCGAGCGATCGTCGAAGGGGGCGGGCCCTGAAGCGACGGACCCGCCGACTCAGGCGATCCGGACGGGCTCGGCCTTCGGCACCGGCAGCGTGGCGTCGAGGGCGAGGTAGCGGCTCCGCATCGGCTTCAGGACGAAGATCGCCAGCGCCGCCGCGGCGAGGTTGAGGGCGACGATCATGCCGAACACAGCATACCAGCCGTACGCCGCGGCGATCAGGCTGCCGAACGGCACCAGGAACGAGGCGGTGCCCTTCGCGGTGTAGAGCAGCCCGGCATTGCTGGTGGCGAACTTCGAGCCGAACGTGTCGCCGCAGGTGGCGGGGAACAGCGAGTAGATCTCGCCGAACACGCCGAAGTAGAGGGCGGTCGCCAGCACGAACACCGCCGGGGTGGTGCCGTAGCTCAGGAGCAGCAGCACCGCGACCGCGGCGGTCGAGAAGGCGATGAACATCGTGTTCTCGCGCCCGATCTGGTCCGAGACCCAGCCGAAGAACGGCCGGCCGAACCCGTCGAAGATCCGGTCGAGCGAGATCGCCAGGGTGAGCGTCGCCATGGTCAGGCCGAGCATGCTCACCGGCACGTCGGCGACGTGGAAGTCGTGGGCGATCGGGGCGATCTGCGCCGCCGCCATCAGGCCGCCGGCCGCGACCATCACGAACATCGCGTACATCACCCAGAACACCGGGGTGCGCACGGTCTCGCTCGGGGTGCGGTCGACCTGGCTCTGCGGCAGGTTGTGGCGCCGGCGCTGGATCGGCCCGGCATGCCTCGGCTTGCGCAGGAAGATCGAGAGGAACACCACCACCGCGCCCTGGATCAGGCCGAAGGTGAGGAACGCGCTCTGGTAGCCGCTCGAGGCGATCATCTTCGCGATCGGCACAACGGTGATCGCGGCGCCCGCGCCGAACCCGGCGGCGGTGGCGCCGGCGGCGAGGCCCCGGCGATCCGGGAACCACTTCAGCGCGTTGCCGACGCAGGTGCCGTAGACCGACCCGGCGCCGATGCCGCCGACCACCGCACCGAGATACAGCACCGGCAGCGATCCCGCGTAGGCGTTGATCACCCAGGCCAGGGCGATCATCACGCCGCCGAAGGCGACGACGACCTTGGGGCCGTAATTGTCGACGAACCAGGCCTCGACCGGCACGAGCCAGGTCTCGGTGGCGACGAAGACGGTGAAGGCGAGCTGGATCGAAGCCCGGCCCCAATGGTGGTCCGCGTCGATCGGGTCGACGAACAGCGTCCAGCCGTATTGAAGGTTGGCGATCATCGCCATGCAGAGCACGCCGAAGGCGAGCTGCCACCATTTCGCCGCAGGGGCGTCCTGACGTTCCATCCCGGTCTCCTCCGCCTGCGACTCTCTGTTCGCGTGTCTGCATCATGCATCGATTCAACAGGTATGCAATATACCAGACCTGAAGAGGCCTGCGAAACGTATTATCCTGCCGCTTTCTGTCATTCGGCCCCGACGCCGCTCCGCGCAAAGCGGTTGAAACGCTAGGCGCGATTGCGCCTTGGCGATGTAGGGGCCGCACACGGCCGGCTCACGCGGAGACCGCTTTGCGGCCGTCTCCCGCGGACGCTCCGGCCGGCCGTCGTTCGATCGTGATCGGATCGCGCCTGCGCCGCCGCGATGCGCGCTGGCTCGACCGGCCCGCCGCGTGCGAGAGCATGCGGCGACGCCTTCCGAGATGCCGATGCCCTGCGCCCTCCTCCGATTGTCCGCGTGACCGATCCCGCACCTGCGTCGCGCAAGCGCGACCCGCGCGTTGACGTCCTGCGCGGCCTCGCCCTGCTGATCATCTTCATCGACCACATCCCGAACAACGCGCCGGCGCTGATCACGCCACACAATCTCGGCTTCTCGGATGCCGCGGAGCTGTTCGTTCTGTTTGCGGGCTACTCGGCGACGGTGGCCTATGGCGGCCTGTTCCGGCGGGCGGGCGTGCCCGAGACCCTGAAGCGGATCGCGATGCGGTGCCTGCGCATCTACGTGTTCCAGGCCGGCCTGCTGCTCGCCACCCTGCTGATCGTGCGCGCCTGGATGGACGCGACCGGCCTCGTCCCGCGCTTCGGGGTCGCGCCGCTGCTGCAGATGGGGTTGTGGTCCGGCCTGTGGCGCGGGCTCCTGCTCAACGCCCTGCCGAACTACCTCGACATCCTGCCGCTCTACATCGTGCTGCTGGCGGCGTTTCCGCTCTACTATGCCGGCATCCGCCGCAGCGTCTGGGCGGTGCTGAGCCTGTCGGGCCTGGTCTGGGTGCTGGCCAACCTCGACCCGGCCCTCAACCTGCCGAACGCGGCGGCCGACGACGGCTGGTACTTCAACCCGTTCGCCTGGCAGTTCCTGTTCGCGATCGGGATGGCGCTCGCCGTGATGGTCGCGGCCGGCGACGGACTGCTGCCGCGCCGCGCCTGGCTCACGGCGGCGTGCTGGGCCTATCTCGCCGTCTCGCTGTTCCAGGCCGTCCCCTGGGACGTCTTCGGCCTGCCCGATATGAGGCCGTTCGAAATGGCGGTGCCGGACAAGGCCCGGGTCTCGCCGTTGCGGCTCCTGCACATCCTCGCGCTGATCTACCTCCTGTTCGGCTCTCCCGTGCTCCACCGCCTCGCGACGAGCCCGCGCCTGCGGCCGCTCGAATGGTGCGGGCGCCATTCGCTCGAAGTGTTCGCGCTGGGCTGCCTCGCGGCGCTGATCGGGCGGATCAGCTACCGCACCTTCGGGCCGAGCTGGCCGCTGCAGGTGAGCGTCAACCTCGGCGGCCTCGCGGCGATGATCGCGCTGGCGTGGTTCCTCGACCGCCGGGCGCGCCTCAGCGCCGCCCCATGACCACCCGCAGCTTGTCGGCCAGATCCTCGCGGCCGTAGGGCTTGTTGAGCAGGGGCAGGTCGGCCGGCAGGCCGTCCTCGCCGAACGCGGACGCCGTGTAGCCGGAGGCGAGCAACACGCGCAGGTCCGGCCGGAGGCGACGCGCTGCGACGGAGAGCTGTACCCCGTTCATGCCGCCCGGCATCACCACGTCGGAGAACAGGATGTCGACCCGCTCCGGCCCCTGCAGGCGGGCGAGCGCTTCGGCGGCACGGGTCGCGGTCAGGGTGCGGTAGCCGAGCTCGCTCAGGCTCTCGACCGCCATGTCGAGCACCGCCGGCTCGTCCTCGACCACGAGAATCACCTCGCCGTCGGTCGCTCGGCGCAGCGGCATCGGGGCCTCGGGACGGGCCGATGCGGGCTGCTCCTTCGAATGCGGCAGGTAGATCGACACGGTCGTGCCCGTGCCGACCTCGCTTTGCAGCACGACCTGCCCGCCGCCCTGGCGCGCGAACCCGTAGACCTGGCTCAGCCCGAGGCCGGTGCCCTTGCCGACTTCCTTCGTGGTGAAGAACGGCTCGAAGGCGCGCGAAGCGGTGCCGGCCTCCATGCCCAGGCCGGTGTCGCTGACCGCGACGTGGACGTAGTGCCCGGGCGCGAGTTCCGGCGGCGCGGCACCCGGTTCGCCCGTCACGGTCAGGTTCTCGGTCCGGATCAGAAGGCGGCCGCCGGACGGCATCGCATCGCGGGCGTTGACCGCGAGGTTGAGGATCGCGCTCTCGAACTGGCCGGGGTCAAGCCGCACCGGATCGAGCGCGGGGTCGAGGTCGAATTCGACGGCGATGGTCTCGCCGACGGCGCGCTGCAGGAGGGTGTGGAAATCCTTCAGCAGGCGGTTCGGGTTGACCGTCTCGGGCCGCAGCACCTGCCGGCGCGAGAAGGACAGCAGCTTCTCGGTCACCTCGGCGCCGCGCCGCGCCGCGGTCATCGCCGAGCCGGCGAGGCGCTCCACCCGCTGCGCGTCGCCCGGGCACCGGACGATCATGTCCAGGTTGCCGATGACGATGGTCAGCAGGTTGTTGAAGTCGTGCGCGATGCCGCCGGTGAGCTGGCCGATCGCCTCCATCTTCTGAGCCTGATACAGGCGTTCGTCCGCGTCCTGGCGGGCGGTGACGTCGACGACGATTCCGGCGAGGCCGGTCGCCCGGCCGGCCTTGTCCCGCGCCGCCCGGCCCTTGAGCTCGATCCAGCGCGTCGCGCCGTCGCCGGCGCGCAGGATGCGGCATTGCAGGTCGAGCGATCCGGTGGCGGCGACGGCGGCGAAGGCCGCCTCCGCGACGTCGCGATCCTCGCGGACGACGTGGGCGAGGGTCGTCGCGACGTCCCAGCGCGGCTGCAGGGCGTCGTATCCGAAGATCGCATCATGGCGCAGGCTCCGGCGGGAGGCGCCGGCGGCGAGGTCGAACTCCCAGTCGCCCATGTCGGCGGCGTCCAGCGCGATGGCGAGGTGGTCGCGTGCGGCCTGGAGGTCGGCGCGCTGGCGCTCGCGCGCCTCGGCGATGCGCTCGGCGTGGCCGTAGAGCAGATCGACCTTGCGCAGGTAGGCACACAGGACGACGACGCCCGATATCAGCGCCTCGATCCGCCCGGCGAACCAACCGACGGTGCCGCGCGCCGCGCCCGTCTGCGTCACCAGGTTGTCGAGGAGCAGCAGGAACAGCGAGACCGCGAGCCAGAGCTGGAGCAGGCTGCGCAGGCGCGTCGTCCAGCAGAGGATCGCCAGCGAGGCCAGGGTGAGCGCGACGACCGCCGGCCCGATGCCGGAGGTGGTCAGCGCCCAGTAGTCTTCGCCGACGACCGTCGTCGGCAGCCGATCGACATGGGCGACCACGAGGTAGCTCAGGCCGGCTACCGCCGCCGCGACGCCGATCGCCGTGGCGATCCCGGCACGCGCGGATCGGTCGGGTGCGATCAGCCTCGTACGGCCGTCGCCCTCCATGATCGCGTAGGGGAGCGCGAACAGCGGCGGCCCGAGATGCCACAGGGTCCAGAGCCACGTCGTCGTCGCCGGGCTCGAGCCGAGGATGCGGTCGGCACCGAACACGTTCGGAAAGCTGAGAAGCTGAACCGCGACGATCAGCGTCACGTAGAGGCTGCCTGCCGAGAGCACCAGCAGCGGCACCGAGCGGGTGCGGCCGTACTGCGCGAAGAACAGCACGGTGGTCACCGCGTAGACGACGACGAGCGCGGACTGATAGCTCGCCACGAAGCCCGGCATCGGGGCCATCGGGCGGCCTGCGACCGGGAGCAGCGCGAAGGACAGCGCGGTGAAGGCCGCGCAGGCGAGGCCGGCGAACCGGCGCTGCCCCGCCCCGGGTGCCGCTGTGGCGAGGGTCCTCAGGTCGGTGGGGCGCGGTGCGTCGTTCACGATGGTCTCCGACCGCGCGACACCAGTGGTGATGCCGAGCGGTCAAGGTTGTGGCAGATTTCCACAACCTACGATACCCGCCTTGAAGCTCGGCAAAGTCGTTCGGCGTCGAACGATGCGGCGACGTCAGTGCTTCGGGCGTCGAAGAGCGAGAAGGATCTTACGCGTCGCGCGCCGCTCGGCCTGAATCTGCGCGACCAGGGTCTCGGCACTTGGGACGCCCATCGCCGTGGCCATGCGGGCCAGCGCGCCGCGCGACGGCGCCGACCCGTCCGCGCCGACCAGCCGCTGCCAATGATGCACCGTGTCGAACAGCTGATAGGCGTCGGCGAGCCGGGTTGCGGTGTCGATGGGCAGGATCCCGCGGGCGCCGGCCCGCTCCAGCACCGCGTCGGCGGTGGCGCCGACCAGATCGGGATCGGCCTGCGCGTGGCCGAGCACGAGGGCCTGGGCCAGGAACTCGAGATCGAGCAGGGCGCCCGGCGCCAGCTTCAGGTCGAGCGGCCCGCGATGGCCCTTCTCGCGGGCGACCAGCCCGCGCATGTCGCGCACCGCCGCGCACACCGCGGTCGCGTCGCGCGGCCGCGCCACGGTCTCGCGGATGCGCGCCGCGATCTCGCCGCCGAGGCCGGCATCGCCCGCGATCACGCGCGCCCGGGTCAGCACCATGTGCTCCCAGATCTCGGCTTCGTCCTGGTGATAGGCGACGAAGCCCCGCACCTGCACCGCGGTCGGGCTGTGCTCGCCGCCCGGCCGCAGGCGCAGGTCGACGGCGTAGAGGCCGCCGCGCCGGGTCTGGACGGTCAGCGCCGCGTAGAGCCGCTGGGCGAGGCGGTTGTAGGCCACCACCGCGTCGATCGCCTTCGGGCCCGTGGTGGTGCGGTCCTCGGGGTCGAAATCGTAGACGACGATGAGGTCGAGGTCGGAATCCGCCGTGAGCTGGCGCGAGCCGAGGCGGCCGACGGCGAGGATCGCGCAGCGCCCCTTCGGCACTGCGCCGTATTCCGCCGCGAACCCGCGCTCGACCGCCGCGAGGCTGGCGGCGACCGCGGCTTCGGCGATCCCGGAATAGGCCTCGCCGGCCTGGGCCGCCGACAGGATGCCCGAGAGCAGCCGCGCTCCGGTGACGAAGCGCAGCTGCCGGGCCGCGTCGCGGCTGCGGTCGAGGAAGGTCTCGTGGTCCCCCGGGCTGCCGACCAGCGCCCGGTACTGCGCGGCGATCGCCCCCGCATCGGTGGTCGGCAGGACGAAGTCGGGATCGAGCACCGCGTCGAGCACGTGCGGGCCGCTCCCGACGGTCGCCGCGAGGCGCGGCGCGGTGCCGAGGATGTCGGCGAACAGCAGGCGCAGGCGTTCGTGCGCGAGCAGGATCGTCAGCAGCTCGGCCGCGTCCGGCATCCGGCCGAAGGCGTGGTCGAGGGTGTTCAGCGCCGCGTCCGGCTCCGCCGTGCCGCCGAGCGCCTGGAGCAGGCTGGGCAGCAGCTCGGTCAGGACGGCGCGCGCGCGGGCGGTGCGCACCGCAGGGCGCCGGCCGAAATGCCAGCCGCGCACGGTCTCGATCGTGCGCGCCGGCTCGGCGAAGCCGAGCGCCGAAAGCGTGGCCAGCGTCGCGGGATCGTCCTCGCTGCCGCTGAAGACGAGGTCGCCGACCTCGGCCGAGAGGCTCGGCGCGGTCTCGAACAGCAGCACGTAATGGGCCTGGACACGGCCGGCATGGTGCAGGAGCGCCGCCTCGAACGCCGCACGCGTGGCGAAGCCGCAGAAGCGTGCGAAGGCGGTGAGATCGTCCGGCTCGAGCGGCAGGCGCTGCGTCTGCTCGTCGCGACGCATCTGCAGGCGATGCTCGATCGTGCGCAGGAACGCGTAGGCCGCGTGCAATTCGTCCCGTGCGGCTTCGGTGATCCAGCCGGCGTCGGTGAGGCGGCCCAGCATCGGCACCGTCCGGCTGCCGCGCAGCTCCGGGCGCCGCCCGCCGAAGACCAGCTGCTGCGTCTGGACGAAGAACTCGATCTCGCGAATGCCGCCGCGGCCGAGCTTGATGTCGTGGCCGCCGACGGCGAGGGCCTCGTGCCCGCGCACCACGTGGATCTGGCGCTTCATCGCGTGGATGTCGGCGATGGCGGCGAAGTCGAAGTATTTGCGCCAGATGAACGGCCTCAGCTCGGCCAGGAAGCGCGCGCCGGCCTCGCGATCGCCGGCGATCGGCCGAGCCTTGATGAAGGCGGCCCGTTCCCAGTTCTGGCCGAGCGACTGATAGTAGTCGAAGGCGAAATCGGTGGAGAGCGCCACCGCAGTCGAGCCGGGATCGGGCCGCAGTCGGTAATCGACCCGGTGGACGTAGCCCTCGGCGGTGCGCTCCTCCAACAGCTTGGCGATGCCCTGCGCGACCTTGGCGAAGAAGGGTTTCGCCTCGACGCCGTCGGCGAGCGGCACGCGGGCGGCGTCGAAGAACACGATCAGGTCGATGTCGCTGGAATAGTTGAGTTCGCCCCCGCCGAGCTTGCCCAGGCCGAGGACGACGAGCCCCGAACCGGCCTGCGGGTCGCCCGGGTCGGGCGGATGCAGCTTCCCCGCCCCGGCCGCCTGGAGCAGGAGCGCGTCGGCCGCGGCGCCGACGGACGCGTCGGCGAAGTCCGACAGAGCCTTCGTCACCGTCGGGAGGTCCCAGAGCCCGCCGAGATCGGCCAGCGCGACGAGCAGCGCATGCTCCGCCCGGTTCCACCGGAGCGCTCGCCCGATCGCGACGAGGTCCGGCTTCGTGCCGCCCGCGCGCCCGGCGGCGCGCTGGCGCGCTGTGATCGCCGCGTCGGACGCTTCCGGGGCCTTCTCGACCAGGGCGGCGAAGCGCTCCGGCGCCTGTGCGATCAGCCGCCACAGGAACGGGGAATGGTCGGCGATCCCAAGGAGCAGCGCCCGCAGGGGCAGCGTGAGGAACCCCGCCGGGAATGCGGCTTCGACGTCGCCGAGCCGGGCGGCGGCGGTGTCCGGATCGTGGAGCGCCGGGGCCGCCCCGAGGCGGTCGCGCAACGGGCCGAGGGCTGGCATGGGGTTCGACCCGTCCGTGGCCGGGATGGGGGAGGTTGCCGTTCGGTCCTCCGATCGGGCGACACGCTACCCGATCGCCGCGCCTTTGGGGATGCGGATGCCGCGTCTCGGCACACCGGCAAGGGCGGCTTTCCCGGGCCGACGCCCTAATCCATCAGCGCGAGGGTGCGCAGCACCGCCATGCCGACGAGCTCGGCATCGATCTCGCCGGCCTCCGTCCGGGGTAGGACCGCGACGGCCTCGACGATGTTTCCCGAAAGCGGCCCGACCACGACCTTGAGCACGGCGCCGGCCGGCGCGTCGGGATCCTCGACCAGGGCGACGACGTGGCCGGCGGCCTCGCCGTAGACCCGAAGCGGCTGATAGGCCGCCTCGTCGGACTCCGCGTCGACGGGTTGCGGCTGGCTGCCGAAGGTGGGACGAATCACGTTGCTCATGCGTCGAGTCCCTCGCACGCGGTGGGGCCGGGCATCCGCTCCGTTGGACCGAGGTTCGGATCGCAGCTTCGGCCGGACGAGGATAACGCCGTCCGCCGGATCGCGCATCAGCGTGCTTGCCAGGACATGTCGTCTCCGGTCGACGCGACGGCCCGGACAGAAAAAAGGCCGCCCCGAAAGGAGCGGCCCGAAGTCTAGGGAGGAAACGCCCAAAATGGGCAGCAGGACCGCGACGCCATCGCTATCCCGCAACGCACCAATAGTACGTTGCGACGCACCATGCAAGCGTCGGACGTTCCGTACCGATGACGGAGCGCAGCGTTCCCCCCGCTTCGGAACGCGGCGTCAGGAACCGCCCTGTCGATCGTCGTCGAGCTGCCGCATCAATTCGGCCAGGCGTGGATCGAGCGCTTCGTCGATCACCGGCTCGTAGAGCGCCTGGAGATGGCGCCCGAGGCGCTGGCGCGTCAGCGCGTCGAGGGTCGGCGGCGCGTCCGGCTTGGCGACGATGGTCTGGGCTTGGCGGTTCGTTTCGAGCATGAGCCTTACATTGGCGCCGGGGCGGACATGGCAACCGTCCTGCGGTCGAACCCTGTCGTCCGGCCCGGGGATGCGGCGACGACGACGCCCGGAAAGCGGAACGGCGCGGACCCTGGGGGGCCGCGCCGTTCCTGTCTCGCAAATCGAAGGGTCGTGGGCCTTAGCGGTCGCCGACGCCCGACAGCAGCTTCTCGATCTGGCCGAGGCCGCTCTCGCGGGCCTTCGCCTCGCTCGGCAGGCTCCGGTCGGAGCGCTGGGTCAGCTTGCCATTCTTGCGGATGGCCCACTGATACGAGCCGCCGTCGGCCTTCGGGGGAATGATCTCCAGGGAGTACGGATGGATGTTCGTTGATGTATCGCTCATGCGCCGATTATGCCACGGACAGGGAGCCAGACCAAGTCCGGTCTGAAACATCGGCTCGAGATGCCGCATCGGGCGATCCGCCGCGCGACGTGTCCGCCGCGCCGATGCCGCCGGCGGGCATCGGCGAGGGACGCCCGCGGGGAGCGCAAGACGTCTGCGACGACGCTCGCGAGAGCGGCCCTCAACGCCGTGGCCCGAGCCGAAGCCGGGCCTGACCGGTCGTCATCGGTGCGGCCTACTGCGCCTTCTCGTGCTCGCCGAGGCCGACGGCCCTGTAATCGTAGGTCGGGTAGAACTCGGTCCGGTAGGCGCCCCAGGCAGTATCCTCCAGCACGCGGTTGATCTCGCGGATCCGGTTCGCCGGCAGGCGCAGGACGATGACCTGGCCGATGCCCATCACGACGTTCCACGACACCACCTCGATGCCGGGCGGCGGGAAGGCCTTGTAGAACCCCTGCCGGGTGAGCTGCGCGTTCAGCTCGGCCAGCGGACGCGACTGGTCGTGCTTCAGGAAGACCGTGAGCAGGATCGCGTTGTCGGGCGTCGCCGCCGCGGAGCCGGACGGCGGCGCCGCGACGGTCTGAGCCTGGGCGCGGGGCATGCCCGCGACCGGGAGGACGATCATCGCCAGGGCCGCGAGCGATCGGATCGCAAAGGGTGGGCGTCGCATCTCATCGTCCTCCTGCGGCCTTCGTCCGACGTTCGGGGCGCCGGGTCCGAACATGGGCCGCGATGCCGAAAGCCCCGAGCCGGCCTCATGGATCCGCGTGGGCGGGTTTGGCCGGCGCGGCATTCCAGCTCGTCGTCTCGATGCGCGCCGTGCCCCAGCCGGTGCCGACGGCGATCGAGAGCGGCAGCAGCAGCCCGGCTTCCGTGATCGGGGCGAGGCGCACGCGCATGTCGTCGTTCTCCGACATCCGGCGCACGGACGAGCCCTTGGCGCGGTGGCCCGCCACCGGGATCCAGCGGATCCGGCACTCGAGCGCGGCCCCGCGGTAGGGCCCGGCGGCGACCTGGACCACCGTGCCGCGCGACAGCGCGATGTCGGCGCGGGCGGCGCCGTCGAAGACCGGGATGCGCCGATCGCACATGGCGGGGACCAGCGGGCCGGGGCCGACCTGCACCGCCAGCATGCCGATCGGATCGGTGACGTTGGTCGTGTCGGCGGCGGTGACCGGGACGCGATCGGGTTTCGGCTGCGGCTCGGGCTCGACCTCCGCCTTGCGGACGGTGCCGGCATCGAACGTCACCAGCACGCGCACCGGTGCGGTGCCGTAGCGACTGTCGATCCGAAAGGTGCTCGGCACCGCGCCGGCCGGCGACAGGCGCCCGCTCGACCGCGCCGTGCCGTCGCCCTGGAAGAACCAGCCGGCGAGACCGGTGAGGCGCCCGGTGAGGCCGATCGCGTAGCGCTCGGGGGTGAGGTCGGCCGTGAGATCCGCGGTGCCGACGCCGAGATTGAGGAAGCTGAGGCCGTACTTCACGACGACGTGCCGAGATCCGTCCCCGCGCGGCGCCGCGGACGCCGCCGGCACGAGGGCGACCACCGCCACGAGCACCGCAGAGAACGTCGACGGCGGGGCCGACGGACGTGATCGCTTCGGGAAACGCACGCCCCTCACCCCGTGCCCTCGCATGCCGGACATCCTCGTATCGCCGGAGCCTAGGGCAACCCCGTCGACCGGTCGAGAAGCGGTGCCAGCCATCGAACAGCGACCCGAGCGCCCACGCAGTGATGCCGCCGAGGATAGGCCGGTGGTCGACCTGCCGAATCCCCCGGGTTTCGGATGAACCGCGCCTGCTTCTGTCCGTTGCCGTGCGACCTCTCATGAAATGGACGGCCCGATGACACGCTTGACGATCGCACTCGCCTCCGCGCTCGGAGTTCTCCTAAGCGGTCCCGCCTCGGCACAGATCGTCACGGGCGGCGCCGGCAATACCGGCGTCACCGCCCCTCCCGGCACCGGCGGTGTCGGCGGCGGAGCGCGCGACCTCGGCCCGAGCCCGATCACCCGCGGCAACGAGGCCAACCCGAGCAACTCGTCCGTGCCCGGTACCACCCCGAGCGTGAACATCGGCGGGACGCCGACCAGCGGACCGCCTGGCACCGGCGGCGCGGCCGGCGGCCCGTCCCTCGGCCGGTGAGGCCGGCGACCTGCAAGGGTCGCATGGCTTCGTTGTCCGCGCCGCACGCTCCGCCTGTCGCTTTGGTGTTGCGGCGCACACGACGCGGCGCGATGATCACTGTCGTTCGCCGCCATCCCGGTCGGCGAGCACCGCGCGACGCGGCCCCGGCGAGACTCCGGCGTGCCCTCCGCCCACAGTGACGGCCCCAGGCCATCTGGGGCATCTCACGTCTCGCTGCAGACCCCATCCATGAGCACCACGCTTCGTATCGCGTTGACGACGCTCGTCGTCGGCACGGATGTCTTCGTCCTGCGTGCAGGGCCGGGCGACCGGCTCGGCGCCGCGGGGGCCGGGCGCATCGCGGCCCGCCAGTTCCAGGATGCCGACTGGCCGGCGGCCGAGACCGCCTGGGCCGCGACGGCCCTGAACGGCGCCGGCCCGTTCGCGGCAATCCTGTCTCTGGCCCTGATCGCCGCGATCTGGTGCGTCGGACGGCGCGGGGCCGGATATGCCGGGCTCGCGGTCGCGGGCTTGCTGGTCGAGGCGCAGCCCGAGCCGGCACAGGCCTACTACGACACCCGCGACTACCCGGAATTCGTCGAGGTCCTACCGAACCAGACCGCCTTCCTCATCCCCGAGGTCGGCGAATCGAAGTCCGGCCAGGCGGCCTTCATGTCCGAGCAGTTCCTGAACGAGCGCAAGGTCGCGATGAAGCGGGTCCAGATCCCGCACACGCTGATCCGCAATCCCGGTTGGGCATACGATTACTACGTGCCCGCCGCGCGGCTGATGCTCGTCGACCGGTCGCCGGTCTCGCGCGAATGGGTGAGTTCGACCGATCGCGGCACCTCGGCCAAGGACCAGGGCATCCGCTTCGAGACCGCGGAATCGGTGACCCTGCGCACCGGCGTCGTCGTCTCGGCCTTCGTGAAGGAGGAGGATGCGAGCAAGTTCGTCTACTGGTTCGGCGCGCGCGCCACCGGCGGCAACGCGAGCGACCCGCAGGTGAACTTCGCGAGCGTGATCCAGGGCAAGTCGCTGGCCGAGGTGGTCGACGAGAACGTCCACCGCACCGTTCAGGCGGCGATGGCCAATGAGTTCGGCCGCCGCACCACCGACGAGGCGATCCACGGCAAGGCCGCGATCATCGAGGCCGTCGAGAAGGAGGTCCGGCGCGTCTACGAGCCGATGGGGATCACGGTGACGACGCTCGGCTACGCCGAGGGTCTGACCTTCGACAACCCCGAGATCCAGAAGGCGATCGACCTGACCTTCGTGGCGATGAAGAACGCCCAGTCGGCTCAGGCGCAGATGCAGACGCTGCCGATCCAGGAGAAGATCCTCGACCTGAAGATCCGCGAGATGGATGCGGAAAGCCGCCAGACCCTCGCCGGCCGCTGGAACGGCTCGGCCGCCAACGTCCTGCCCGCCCTGCCGAGCTGGGTCGTGCTGCCTGCCGGCTGGCTCGACGCGCTGAAGATCTGGCTCCAGCCGGGTCAGCCGGCGCCGGCCGGGCACTGACCGTCGGCCGCCGGTGCATGGATGCGGCGCGCCGGCGGACTGTTCGCGAAGGGCGTGGATCGGTGCGGAAGGCCTAGACGTCGGCCCCTTGCGTCTCACGGATCATGCGGTCGACCAAGGCTTCGCGCTTCCCCTGACGGATCAGGATGCGCGCGGCGGCTCGGGCGTTGGCCGCCCGCACCTCCGCATTCGGCGCGCCGTCGCGAAGCGCGCGCGCGGCGAGCTTTCGGAACCAGCGCACGTTGGCGATGACCGTCGATCGGCGGCTCAAGGGGCCGCCGACATCGAGGAGCCGTTCCGTCGTTGATGAGGACATCGTTTCGATCCCGGATCGCGGGCCCCCGCTTGTCCGTGAGTGAGACAAGAAATGGCGAACGCACCAAGTTTCGGCAAGAGCGATGCCGTCGATGATGTGCCGAATTTAGACATCGGAGCTTCGGCCGACCGGAAAGCGACTGCGGTGTCCGGCCCGGCGTCAGAATTCGGCCGCGGTCCGACAAGGCTTCCGAAGCACAGTGCGGGACCTCGCCGAGCCGGAATGACCCTCTGCGAAGGTCGTTGCGCGACGTCGGGCCAAGCGCGTTCGAGCGCGTCGGCGATACTGTTTTACGGGTTCGGACGACCCGAGCCTCAAGCGGTCGACCCGCTCGCAGGGTCGCGGCACGACGGAACGAAGCGGTGCGACCGCACTTCTCCGAGGGACTTCCCGCTGCTTGAGGTGAACGCCATGGACGACGACCGGGTCTGGTCTTTCGAGAAGAGCCTCTGGGACGGCAGTCCCGACCATTATCGCGAGCTCGTCGACGAGGAATGCCTCATGGTGCTGCCGCACCCGCCCTTCGTGCTCAGCGGCACCCAGGCGATCGAGGCCGTCGCTCATACGCCGCGATGGACCGAGGTCGCGTTCTCGAAGGGCCAGATCGCCCGGCCGCAGGAGGGCATCATCGTGGTCGCCTACCACGTCGAGGCCGCGCGCGACGACGAGGCGTATCAGGCGAACTGCACCTCGACCTATCGACGCGTGTCGCACGAGGTCTGGCGCGTGATCCAGCACCAGCAGACGCCGCCGCTCGTCCTGCCGAGCGCCGTCGAGAAGACCGGCTGATCGGGTCCGTCTCGCCGAGAGCGCCGGTGCCGTCACGCTGCCGGAGGCCTCGCGGCCTCGACGGGACCGCGTGGCGGCGTCGCTTCGCCGATCGGACCCTATGGCATGGCGAACCCAGCGGCTCGCGCCGATCTGGGTTCGGGACAGGGTGCGAGTTCGCGTCGTCGGGTCCAGCCGCGCCTGGCGGCCTACGGACGCCGAGCCTTGTCCTCAGCCTCCGTTCCCGGCCGGTCCATCGGGCCCGCGCCCGGCTTGGTCTCCCCGGTGACAGTGTCCTGGGGCGTGATCGCCGCGCCGTTCGGCTTCGGTTTTCCCTGCGGCATCCGCTGGGCCTGGGTGTCGGTGGTGTCGTCGGTCATGCGGGCGGTCCTTCAGATCTCGGTTTCGCGGCGGACGACCGCGGCCTCGCCGGTGCCCTTCTGGGCCAGGCCGACCTCGGCATCCTCTCCCGGCACCGGGAGCGGCTCGGAACTGGTCGCGTCGGTCAGGCCTTCCTCCGGCTTCCGGGCGGCTGGCGCATCACGCGTTTCCCCAGCGTCGGCGGGACGGCCGGCGTCGTAGGTGGTGTTCGCGAGATCTTCGGTGTTGGCGACCTGATCGGGCATGGGGGACTCTCCGGTTCGGAAGAGCAACGTCCTGCGATCGGTCGCGGTTCTCGCAAGCGCGTCGCGATGTTCCGAGCGGCGCCGGCGGCATGATCCGCGGTGCCGATCGCGTCCGAGCCGGGGAGCCTCGACGGGTCGTCCTCGGTCAGGTCACCTCGTCCGCCGCATTGGCCCGCGAGCCCGGCGCGGCAAAATCCGCAGCACCGATCCGAACGCGGTCGCTCGGCTCGGACAGGCGCTCATAGGTCTGCTTCGCGGTTCCCTCGATCACGGCACGATGCGACTCGAAGAAGTCGACCGGCCCGAGCTTGGTCGCGCCGAACTCGGCATGCATCACGTCGACCGGGATCTCGACGTGGATCACCCGCCCCCCCTCGATCATGGCGAAGGCCACGATGTTCGGATCGGTGGCGGAAAGGTGCGCATCCTGATCAGAATGCTTTTCTAAGGCCATGGGACGGTATCCGGCTCGCGCCGGCGGATCGCCGTCGCTCAAGCACACGCACCTAGCGTTCGATCACCGCCGAACCAGGGCCCTGGATGCGTGGGTCCGATCCAGCATGGGACGCGCGCGGCGGGACCCTGCCCCGTCGCGCACGCCTCGAATCGCGCCTCAAGTCCTTCGGTCAGAAGCCGACAATCACGCTGGCCGTCCCGATGACGGTCGCAACGAGGCCGAAAGCGAAGGCCCCGATCATCGCGTAGCTGAACAGCTTCAGTTTCATGCTTGGCATCCTTACCGGTTGTGGCGAAGCGATCCGCCGGCGGTGCAGCCGCACCGCGATCTGCGTCGATCCGGAGATGGCGATCCGACCTCGGCCGTGACGTGCCGGTGCGCACGCTGCGTCGCAACACGTCGCGGTGCACCATCCGGAGCAAGGTCGGTGCCAGGATGATCGCAGGAGACGCCGCCGGTGGATCGTTGCCCGCCGTGATCCAGCGTGACCGGGGTGCAACAGCCTTCCGAAAAACCGCGAGGCCGAAGCCTGCGCGCGGTAAGCCGCGGTCATGCCTTGCGGATGAGTACGCACACACGGCACGATTGAATGTTTGGCAATGTTAACAACCTATGATTTACGTGCCCAGGTTGGGAGGCAAGCATGCAACCGTCGGAATGCTGCATCTTTCGGATCGTGCTGGCGTCGGCTGTCGGGCTCGCGATCACGACTCTGCTGCTCTGGAAATACTCGCCGGTCCTGGCCATCGTATCGGCACCGGTCGGAGGGTCGATGGCGGCCATCATGGCGATGATCGTGTTCCAGGCGGCCCGGCCCTTCGTCTCGTCCGAGCCGATGGGCGTCAATCCGCACAGCGACTATTTCGCCCGGAAGATCGACTTCCTGTAGCGTCGCCCTCGCGCGGAAGACGCGTCGCGGTCGACGCGAAAGGGCCCCTTCATCGGACCGCCTGCCGTGCCGCCCGGTGTCGGACGTGGCCGTGTGCGGCCGCTGACCGCTTGCCGATCCGACGCGCCCGGACGATGCGCTGCGATGCCGTCGCGAACCGCTCGCTGGGCTCTGTACGGACCTGCCGCATGCTACGGACGTTCTGCACGTCGTCGTAGGGCCCGCGGCCCGTGCGCGCCCGATAGGCCGCGCCCGCGAAATCGCCGGGCGTCGGCGGCGTGCCGGGTTGCAAGAAGCTCGTCTCCGGCCTGTAGGCCGGCCCCCACCCGATCTCGTCGTCGCCGGCCGGATCCTTGCCCGGAAAGCCGGTGACGTAGCCCGTGCTCTGCGCCGCGGCAGGCCATGCCGGCCCCAGTAGGCAGGCGACGCAGCCGAGGACGCAGATCGCCTTGTTCGGTGAAAACGGCACCCGGAACCTCCTTCGTCGCGACATGCCGGGCAAGCCCGCCCATGCCACCCATGGTCGCGAGGCCAACCGTCCGTTCGCCACCCGGTTCGGAGCCTGTGGTCAGGTGCCGCGGAGGTCGCGGTCGCGAGCCTGACCTCACGCAGACGGTCGCCCCGACGGTCGCGACCGCTCAATCGGCCGGGCCGTCGCCCGTCACCGGGTGCGACCGACGTTTCGTGGTCATGCCGGGGCTCACGCCGCGATCGCCTGCTCGACGGCATCGCAGGTCGCGCCGAGCCCGTCTTCGTGCGCGACCCGCTGCGCGGCCTCGCGGCAGGCGTGCGCCACGGTCGGGGAAGTCAGGAGCCGATCCATGACGCGCGCGCCGCGTGACGGCGTAAACCGGCGACGGCTCAGCGTCGCCCCCACGCCGAGCTTTCTCAGGCGGGCGGCTTCGTCGAAGTGATCGAACGCCACCGGAACGACGAGTTGCGGGATGCCGGCGGTGAGCGCCTGCGCCACGGTGCCGATGCCGCCGTGATGGACCAGGGCGGCACAGTGCGGCAGCAGCGCGCTGAACGGCGCGTAGGCCACGTGCCGGATCTCCGGCGGCAGGGTGTCGGAGACCTGATCGGCCTGCGGCGCCAGCAGGATGCCGCGGCGGCCCATGCGCCGACACAGAGCGGTCGCGGTGCGGAAGAACGCCCGACCCTGGCGCATTCCCGAGCCGTAGGTGAAGGCGATGGGCGGCGCGCCCGCGTCGAGGAAGGCCGCCACCTCCGGGTCGAGCCCGTCCCGGTCACCGAAGCGATCCGAGAGCGGAAAGCCGACCTGCACGGCCTGCTCGGGCCAATCGGGCTGCGGCTCGGCGAACCAGTCCGGGCAGGTGAGCACCATCCGCGTCGGGCTGTTCCACCAGTGGCGCAGCCGGCGGACCGGCGGCAGGCCGAGGGTCGCCCGAAACGCGTTCAGGCCGGGCAGCACCGCCGGGTCGACGACGTAGCGATCCCCGCCCCGCCCGAGCCAATGCCGGGTGCGCGATGGCAGGAGGTGCACCAGCGGCAGGCCCGGAAGCACGGGGGCGTCGCGGCGGCTCTCGATCAGGAACGGCGCGACGTGGAGCGTCACCAGGGGCAGGCCGAGCTTGTCCTGCGCGACGCGGGCGCCGAGGCTGTTGGGGGAGGCCACGACGACACCGCCCTCGGCCGACCACCGTGCGCGCAGCCAGTCGAACACCGGCTCGGTCGCCGAGGACAGGGTCTGCAGAAGCGGTGCGACCCCGCGCCGCGGATGCCAGAGATCCGGGTGCCGGATGGTGCGCTCGTAATCCGCCTGCGTGCCGAGAGCGTGGAAATCGACCCCGGCCCGCTTCGCCAGCCCGCCGAACGGCGCCGGCGCCGCCAGGGCGACGGCATGACCGCGCCGCTTGAGGGCGGAGGCGAGCGCAAGGAACGGCAGAACGTCGCCGTGTGAGCCGAGCGTAACGAGATGCACCTGCATTGCGCTCTATTACGATAAATTCCGGCCTTTGACTTCAACAAACTTAAGAACGCGCATATGACATAAGTCATAGGCCGGATTTCCTAGTATAATGCGTTCGTACTAGTTGCTGCGGTCAAGCTTCTTCTCGCCTGCACGATCGGGCCGTGGCACCCCAACCCGGCAAACGCCTATGTCGTAAGGGTCGCGCGCAGGACGCGAACCTGGACCTGCTCGCCTCGCGAAGCACGTCGCGACGGAGCGCGAGCATGTCCGAACTCAAATGGTGACCGTCGTCCTGACCGGCGCATCGAGCGGTACCGCCCATGCGGCCGCTGGGGCGTTCATGGCGCGCGCGGGCTGCGTCGTTCCGGCCGCGCGCCGTATCGGTGGGCCCGATGCCACGCGGTCGTGAGTTCCGGGTCGGCAACGACGAGGTGGTCGCGACCCCGACCGACGCAACCGATCCTGAGGCGGTGGAGGCCATCGCTGCCGAGCCCCTTGCGGCCGTTCCGTCGGATCGACATCCAGGTCGGCGCGGGCGCGTTCGGGCCGCTTCTCGACACGGCGCTCGACCTGCGAAGGCGGGTTGTTGCGATCGACCAGATCGACGCGATCCACGGCGCCTGCGCGGTGCCGCACGTCCTGAAGTTTCGCGCTGCACCCGCGCTGCAAGGTGCCGGTTGGCTGGCGGACGCGCCGGCACTCCCAAAGCAAGAAATCAAGTGCGGGTTTTGGTCCTCGCGCTTGCCGGGGCCGGACCTCGGCGGGTTATGCGACGGCGCCGCTTACGCGCCGAGGCCGACGGCACCGGCATGAACAGCGGCCGACGCGCGAGGATGCGTTCTCCACCGGCCGCATCGGTCCGCGGCTGGCGGTGCCGGCCGCATGCGGCACCGCCCGCCTCGAAGGCGGCCCTGTGGGACATCGAACCCGAGAGGTCGCGGGTGGCCGTGCGGCTGCTAGCTCTCGGCGTGCAGGCTCTTGATGAAGCGCCGCGCGATCTCGCGCACCGCCTCGTCGTCGCGGGCCTCGCCGTGGGCCTTGTCCCACAGGTGGTCGAGGCTGCCGTCGAGCTCGTCGAGGAGCTCCGGATGGCGCTGCGCGACGAAGCGGATCGTGCCGAACAGCAGGTGCTCGACCGCCATCTCGCGGCGGCGGGCGTCGATGATCGCGTCGGACGCTGGGGCGGATGTCGGATCGGTCATGGCGCATCAACAGCCGCCATCCTGGTTCGGTTCGCACGCTCGCGCTGCTCCGAGTGCCGCAGCCCGATCATGGTCAGGCGTGCGGCCGGCCGGCGGCTCAGGTGAGCCAGCGCTCGTCGATGTCGGTCGCGTTCCACGCCGCCATCGGCTGGCTCGCATCGCCCTCGGCGAACACGACCACGTCGTTGGGGCCGACATCGTGGACCGCGAACCAATCCCAGAGGCGGTGGATCACCCGGGGACCGCCGAAGATCCGGACGGCGTTCCAGTAGCGGTCGTCCTTGAAGCCGACGTAGTGGACACAGCGCGGCGATCGGTCCGACGTCTCAGGCATCCGGACGATCGCGCGGCAGGCCGCCTTGGACGTGGTGACGGCTGGCTTCGGGAAAGCGCATCGGTGAAGGATAAGCGCCGGCATCGCCTTGTCGAGGCAACCGGTTGTCGCGCGAAGGCGCTCGCGCGTGACGACGCTTCGCCTCGGCGGCCCCGATCCGGTTCGGCTCGACGGCACGGAGCGACCTGTGGATGACCGTCGACGCCGGCGGCACACAGCCTACGGCGTCGCGGCTCCGTCAGCCGCCCCGCAGGTGTGATCCATCAGGTCCTCGGCGCTCGCCCGCGGCGCCCGGTAGGCCAGCATGTAGTAGCCGGGATCCGGATCGCCGGCCGGGGTCGCGACCGCCGCGAGGCTGGTCTGCCGCAGGTCCCGACGCCCCGGCAGGCGGACGAGCGCCGCGAACGGGTTGAAGCGCTCCGCCTCGGCAGCCGTCACCCGCAGGGCGAGGTAGCGGTCGCCCGCGAGGGGAACCGGGAACGGTGCCCAGGTGGCGCGGATGCCGTGGCCGTGCGTCCGCAGGGCGGCCAGCACCCGCGGCTTGATGCAGTCGAGATGGATGTGGAGCTGGTCCTGGCTTCGGCCCCGCGCCGAGTTCACCGCGAGGCCGACCTCCTCCACCGGCACGCGGTTCTTCAGAGGGGCCGCCACGAAGCGCCGGGCCGCGAGGGCGGCGCGCCAGTAGACGATCCCCCGCGCCCCGCGCAGCACCGGCGCCTCGAGCCCGGCGACCGTGTCCGTCGGCATCACGACGACGTGGGTCGGCTCGCCCGGCGCGCGCAGCACCGCGGTCCCAGGCCGGTCCTTGTCGCCGAGATCGACGTCCAGGCAGGGAAAGGTCCGGTTGGCGAGCGTCTTGGCGAGGACGCAAGTCTTCAGCGCCGCCCAGAGCACGTCCCGGCTCGGATCGCCGGCGGCGCGGGCGGCCGCCGGAAGCGCGGCGAGAACGATCGCGGTCGGCACGATCCAGCGCATGACGTCCCTCCCGGATCCCCGACGCGCCGTCCGCCCGAGGCGGCCGCGATCACCCCCGCCGCGTCGCATCGGCGATCGCGCTTTGCAGCACGGCTTCGGAGTGCCCTGCAGGCATGAAAAACCCGCCACGTCGAGACTGGGCGGGTTGAAGAAATGGTAGCGGGAGAGGGACTCGAACCCCCGACACGAGGATTATGATTCCTCGTTCGGCGCCCTGGACGGCGTGCGTGAGCCCGTTCGGGCGGGGCGTTATCCCCTGGTTTCGCGCATTCAGGCAACGACTTGGCAGGGTCTGCCTCCTAGAACGGGCTCCGGGCCCCGCCCGAGCACCCCCGCCCGAGAACCGCCCGAGTTCGCCGCGTGCCAATCCGCCTATCCGAGACGATCGTCAAGAAGGCCCTAGCCGATGTCGAGGCCAAGCGCCCCGCCTACGACCTCATCGACGGCGGGTGCCCGGGGCTGCTGCTGCGCGTCGGGCCGCGCGGGGCGCGGTTCTCATTCAAGTACGAGAGCCAGGAGCGGACGTGCCGGCTGACGCTCGGCGGCCCCGCGACGATCTCCCTGTCCGAGGCGCGGTCGCTGGCCAGCGACGCTCGGCGCCGCCTCGTCGATCGGATCGGCGTGCCGGATGACCGCTGGCTCGAAGCGCAGCTGCGCCGCCTGCGCAAGCTGCCGCCGAAGGTAGAGCCCCCGCCCCGGGACCCGGCGCAGGTCGAAGCGTTCGAGGACGCGTGGAACCGCCCCGGGGAATGGACTTGGGACGAGGCCAAGGCGGCCTTCCTTTCGGAGGTCGCGCGGGTGCGGCGACCGGCGACGCACCTCGACTACACGAAGCTCCTGCGGGCCCCCGAGCTCGCGGTATTCACCGGCCGCCGGGTCCGCCGCATCGGGATCGACGACCTCGCGACCATCGTCCACGCGATCCATGCGAGCGGTCGGGAACGGCACGCCGAGCACCTGGCGAGCGTGCTCCGCCCCATGTGGAGCTACCTCGCGCGCCACGAGAACCGGAAGCGCAGCGGCGTCGACGCCGGCATGCCCGGGCTGCGCGCGCCGGAGCGGACGCCCGGCGACAAGCCGCGGACCAACGGGAAGGTGCCCGGCGGCCACGTCGCGACGCCCGCCGAGATCGGCCGCGTCCTGGCGGTCGCCCGATCCGGTGCCCTGGAGCCGACCGTGGCGGCCGCCCTTGAGCTTCTCGTCCTCACCGGACAGCGACGGCGGCCGATCGCGGAGGCATTGGCCGAGGATTTCGTGGCTTGGACGGAGACGCCGGGCTGGGGCGTGTGGTCTATGGGCCCCGCCCATAGGAAGACCGCTGCCAAGCGCGGCGACAAGCACAGGCACGCGATCCCGCTCCCGCCGGGCCTGTGGTCGCTCGTTCAGGCCCAGGTCGACCGTGGGACCGGGCCGTTCCTGTTCCCGCAGATCCGCCCCGCGCGCGCCGGCGCGGCCGAGGACGGTCACATGAACGACAGCGCGATGAATGCCCGGTTGCTTGACATGGGCGTCCTCGCCTCGCCGCACGACCTGCGCCGCGGCCTTTCGACAGTCTGCCAGCGCGTGCTCCGAATCCCGCGCGACAGCGTCAAGCTCGTCCTCGACCACAACGAGGGCATCCGCAGCGACGACGTTCTCGAACGCCACTACAGCGACGACGATCGCCTGGACCTGAAGCAGCCCCTGATGTCTCGATGGTGCGCCTGGGCGGACGAGCGCGCCACCGAGGCCGCGGCCGCGCTGCCCGACATCGCCGACCTGCGCGCCGAGCTCGCCCGCCGGCGCCGGGCACGAGAGACCGCGGGCAAGGGCAAGCGCGCCCTGGCCGCGGCGGCCGGGGCATGCCATGGGGAGCGAGTCGGGGAGCGCAGCGGGGAGGCGTGAATGGTCGAGAAGCCGGTCGGGCGCCGAGGCCGCCCCCGCGGGGGCGAGGAGGCCCGGAGCAACCTCGAATACCACGGGGGGTCGTACCGCGTGACGATCCTCGTGCCGGAGAGAGTGCGCCATCTCGTCGGCGCCGCCCGGCTCCGGCACGACCTCAAGACGGGGAACCTCCAGGTCGCCGCCCTGGCCAAGATCCCGCACGTCGACAAGTTCCGGGAGAGGATCGACGAGGCCCTAGCGTCGCTCGGTGAAACTCAGCGTGACCGCGACGTCGCCGCGTATCTGGCCGTTGTCGAGGACTGGCGGCTACGCCCTGACCGATACCCCGCCGGTGCGATCGCAGAGCTCGAACGGCAGCTTGGGATACCGTACGAGGACCGCGTCGGGGAAAGGGAGCAGAGCGATAGGTTTGAGCCAGGGCAGACGTCGCTGGCCGGCCTGCACGACCGTTACATTCGCGAGCAGGCCGGGCGGCTCAGTCCTCGTACCCTCGTCGATGACCGCACCGCGATCTTGTGGCTACTGCGGCTCCTCGCCCAACAGAGCACGCCGGCGGCCATGGAGGCGGTGACGGATCGTACGGCGCGAGACATCGCCGAGGGCATGAGAGACCGCACTGGCATGGCGCCGACGACGGCGGCCAAACTCCTGTCGCGACTGTCCGCGTTCTGGAAATGGGCGATCGCGCAGGGGCTAACGACAGACAACCCCTGGCCGATATGTGTACGTGGCCTCCGATACGACGCCAGTCGCAACAAAGTTGACTCACAAACGAGGCAACTGTTTCCGGTCGGGCAATCCCGTTAATCTTTGCTTCGACCAATCGTTAACGGCCAACTCGTAAATAAAGCAGCCATTCCCGCGAGCGAGGTTCAGGCGGTGACGGGCTTGCGCTTGCGAGTGCGGGCGGGCTTCGCAGGCGGGGGCTCCTCGACGCGTTTCCATGCCCAGGCCTCCTCGTCGAACGTGAAGTCAGCCCGGTCAGTCCTGAGCCGTAGACCGCCGGCGTAGGCGGGCTCGCCGACGTCTTCGAACAGTTTCACCTGGGCCAGATGACCATCGAACAGGCGGACCGTTGCGACGGTGATGGGGCGGAGCTTTACGAATCCGCAGACCGTTCTGGCGGGGGTGCGGCGGACGCGGAGGATCTCGCTCACGTAGCTGGGCCGCCCCTTCAGCATGAGCTCCAGGACCGCGGCGTGGACGTAAGCGGCGTCCTCGGCGGACACACCGGAGCCGGTCACCGGGATCGGAACGGGACGGGTCGGGGCTGGCTCAGGCTGGGATACGGGCACGGGTGCCGGGGCCTCGTCCTCCGCATCGACCTCCACATCGTCCTCGTCGATGGCCTCGGGCGCCCCCCTGCGCCACGCCCGGCGCGCGCCCTCCCAGTAGGGTGGCTCTCGGCCATGGTGGTCCCAGAACGTACGGTACCCTCCCGGCGCCGGCGTAGCCCTGAGGCAGCAGTAGGCCCCATCCCACATCCGGAGCCGCCCCACGAGAACGCCATCCAGCCAATAGGCCGTCACGACCCCGTCGACGCACGACGGGATGCCCTTGGGTGTCGAGTCGGCGACCATCTCGCGGAGGAGCTCGTGGGGGTCGTCCTCGCCGGCGGTGGGGGTCGGCTCGTGCGCGAACTCAGCCCCTGGTTCAGGCTCCGGCGAGACGGTCGGGCCGACGCGGACCATCGCCTGTTCCGGAACGTCCGACAGTCCGATCGCGCGCTCGTACGCGAGCGCTTCGGGGTTCGGTTCCATGTCGGCGTCGACATCGTCCGGCGCGGGCACCGCGGCACGCAGCCTGATCCGCTCGCGCGTCACGAGGCGACGCTGCAAGGCACGATCCGGTGGGCTCGCAACGTCGATACCATGCTGCAGGCAGTATTTGCGGACCTCGGCGGCGGAGAGCGGGCACCGCCCCTGGACGGCGACGTAGAGCTCGTGCCCGCCGGCATGGATTGCGGCCTGCCGCGTCAGCCACAGGTAGGCCCCCTCCGTGTCCCAGCAGGGGTCCAGGTGCCCGCCCTCGCCGGCGCCGTAGTCGCGCTGCTCGTAGTCCCAGCCGGCGGTGTAGCCGAGCCGCGTCTCGGTCAGGAGCACCTGCGCGTGCTCCTTCCGACGGAGCAGCGGCCCGGGCAGGACCGTCGGCACGGCCCCTCTGGCGAGCCAGTCACGCCAGCGCATCCGCGCCACGAAGCTTTCGGGCCCGAAGGCCTGCCCGGTCACGAATCCCTCGATCGCGGCGACTTCCTCGGCGGTGAACGGCGCGGCCCCGTCGGGGGGCGTCGCCGGGCACGGCACGGGGATCCGGTCCCGATCCGGGCGCATGCAGGGCCCGGGATCCCCGAGCACATCGAAGATCGAGATCTGGCGCGGGTCGGCGCGGAATGCGGTGGGGGCGCGGGGCATGGCGTCAGGCCTGCACGTGCGGGACGGGGGCGGTCGTGGCGATAGCCATGATCGCGTCGATGATCTCCAGGGCCTCGTTGTCCTCGGCGTCGTCCAGGACCGCGATCGCGAGCTGCAGCGTGCAGTCCGCCAGGGCCTCGTCGCCCGTCTCCGGGGACGTCTCAGTGCGACGACCGGCGACGATTTCGAGGGCCCGCAGGCGGCGGGTCTCCAGGACGGTGGCGAGGGCGGCGCGCACGTCGGCGCGGGCGTTCTCGGCGGCGATCTCGATGGGCGTCATGTCGTCCTCCCGATGGGCGTATCGGCCCTTGACGGGCGGTCCCGATCTACGGGGCCGCCGGTGGAGGGCCGGAGCGCGCACGGCCCCGGCCGGTCCTGAGGATCAGTCCACGCCGTCGGCGAGCGCGGCGGCATCGGCGTCGGTGGCGTTTTCGATCGCGGCGCCGCTGACGCCCACGTATCCGCCGTCGATCATCTTCTCGGCGACCTTGCGGGGGCAGTCGTGGAGGACGACCGTGGCGTCCACGACGGACGTCCAGTTGATGCGGGAACCGCCCGACGTGATGCGCCCCTCGACGAGCACGACGCCGTCGCCCAGGGTCGCCCCGGAATCCCGCCCGAAGGCCCGGGCGATGACGCGGCCCGCGACGTCGACGGGACCCTGCCAGGACTCCTTGTGGATCGTGCAGCGGACCGTCACGACGTCGGGCTCGCCCTGGCCGTCGCCGCCGTAGCTCCGCTTGAGGGCGGCGCGGACCAAGGCTTCGTTGCGGGCATCGACCCGCCATCGGGCGTTGTGCCAGACGCCACCCATATCCTTGATGCGCTTGTTGAAATTCTTGTTGACGTGCGGGGTCTGCACGAGCAGCGCACCATCCTGTTTCACGACCTGCAGCGCCATCGATCCTGTTCCCGATTTCGCCCCCGCGGGGGCTGCCGCCACCCGCCGGCCGGCGGGTGGTATCCGTTGGTGCGTTAGGGGCGCCCCGCCCGTCAGGCGGACGTGCGCGTCATGGGGCCGGTGGAGGCCATGATCGCCAACACGGCGTCGATGTCGGGCTCGCCGTCGAGGAGAGCCTGCGCCGTGCGGGCGGCACGGTCGGCGGCGCGGCGGGCTTTCTGCTGAGCGGTGCGCTTCGCCTTGCGCTCGGCCTCCGCCTGGACGGCGGCTGCACCGGCCCTTTCGGCGTCCTCCCGGGCGTGGGTGGCCCCCGTGCAGTAAGCGCGGGCGAGCCGGATCACGGTCTCGGGGCTGTCCCTGTAATCGCCGCGGAACGCGACGCGGCGGGCGCCCTGGCACGTCTCCGTGACGAGATACCGCCCGCGGACGTGATCCCGCTCCAGGACGAGCGGGATGGAGTGCATGTCCGGGTCCTCGCGGTGGCTCCTCTCGAACGCCCGACCCAGTTCGATGACCTTGAACGATCGCTCCCACGCGACCGAGTCGGCCTCCGCGGCATCGCGGTCTGCGGGCGATGCTGCGCAGTACCGCAGCAGGGCCCCTCCGATCGATTTCGAGACGCGCTCGCCGTCGGTCAGCTGGAGACGAACGCGCACGCCATCGGCGCAGACGACGGGCTTCATGCCCGTCAGGTATTCGTCGAGCTCATCCACGGTGAAGGCGACCTCAGGGGCCTCGCTGTAGAGGGCGATCATGTAATGTGGGGACGTCGACGGCTCTCGGCTCTGCATCATCTCAGCGTTCCTTTCCTGATTCGGTGGCGTTAGCCGACTCGTAGGCCCGGGCGACGGCGCGCAGCCCCAGCCCCGCCAGGATCCCCGGCGGGATGCCGTGCTCCCCGCGGATCCCGCGGATGACTTCGCTGACGGCGGTCTGCGAGACGCCGTGCCGCCGCGCCCACGCCCTCTGGCCACCGGCCGATCGGCACGCGGCCTCCAGGCGAACGAGGACCTCGGCCTCGCCGATCGAGGGGCGCCGGCTCACGACCGGGCCCCCAGGCGCAGGGCGGCACGCCCGGCGCGATCCGTCGGCAGGCCGAGACGGCGGCAGGCCCTCAGGATCGAGGCCGGCGCGCAACCCCATGCCGTCGCCGTCGCGGTCAGGGGCGCATCGGCCAGCACCGCGACGCGCAGCACGGCAGCCCCCGGGACGCGACCGTGGCGCCGGGGCGAGGCCAGCCCCGCACGCAGCGCCCGCTGCCGGATCGTCTCGCCCGTCAGCCCGACGTCACGCCCGATCGCGGCGTAGGCCTCGCCCGCCGCCACCCGCCGCCGGACCTCAGCGTCCGGCACCGTTCTCGTCCTGATCATTGGCACCCCCGTGAATCGACTGCCGATTCGCTAGCGGCACGGCCTCGCCGACCGCGACGACGATAGAGTGAGCGCGCGCTTCCGGGAATGCAAGTGGGTCTAATCAAAAACGTTCATTCGACGTGGTCGGAGACGATCTGCTAATCGGTTCGAAATATGCGCCTTCTACCCTGGTGCCATGCATAGGCCTGCGCTCTGCTGGACGCAGGCGGCACCACGCCGTCGGAGTGAACTGCAATGATGGATAAGCTCGATCTCATCCGCCGCCTCGTCGCGGCGATCGTGGCGGCGTTCGCCCGCATTTTCGGATTCGCCATCGGGCCCGTCGGCGAGGCGCTCGTCCCGCTGACCCGCCGCACCCCCGCCATCCGCGATGCCGTCGCTCTCGGCGCATCCGGCGCGGCCATGGCGGCTGGTACTGTCCTGGAGGGGCCCGGCCGCATCCTGGATGCAACGGCCGGTGCGGCCGCCGGGGTGCTGGGCGCGCTCGTTCCGCGGCGGGCGCCAACGGCCGAGGACGTCGCCGGAGCCGCGCTCGCCAACGACAACGGCGTGCCCGACACCGCCTACCGAGGCGGCCCGATGATGACGTACGGGGACACTGTCGTGGCCCACGCCAAGGCAAGGGCCGGGCTGGCGTCGGGCCGCGGCCTCGGCCAAATCAACAGGGAGACCGCGGACTGGCTGAACGGCATGTCGCCGGCGCAGATGGCTCTCGTGGCCCTGGCAGATCCCCATGACGTCCACCGGCACCTTCGCGCGCGCCGTCGCCTGGAGCTAATCGAGGGGCTACCGGAGCCGATGCACATGCAGCATGAACTCGCGCGCGAGCGCGCGAGGGTCGAGGCCGAGCGATCGGAGCGTGAAGCGGAACGTCTGTTCGACGAGCACATGCGCGACCCGGCGACCATCGCACGCATGCAGCAGGCCTCGGCCGCGATGATGCTGCACTGACGCGTCACGCACCGTTTGCACATGCGAAGGCCCGCCCGGGTGACCGGGCGGGCCTTTCTGCGTCGGGAATCCGTGCGGTCTGGCTAGCGCCGCGCCTCGGCGGCCGCGAGGCGCTGGGCGAGCGCAAGGCCTGTCTCATAAACACAACTCCGAGCCCACGAGACATGCGCAGATCTCGTATGCCGTCTTCAGCTTGAAAAAAAAAAGGGGGGGGGGGGGGGG
>NZ_VRVH01000700.1:0-421 GCF_008040095.1 Methylobacterium sp. WL6
GCGCCTCGGCCGGCCCGCCGCCGGCGAGCCCGGCGAGGTCGGCGAGCACGCGCGGGTCGTGACGCTTGCGGCGGCGGCTGTCGGGATCGAGCACCCGGCCGCCGGCCACCGTGATCGCCGGCGAGTCGCGGCGCAGGATGAACGGCTCGCGCGCCGGCACGGTGACCGCCGCGTCGAGATGGAGCTGCGCCGGCGCCGTCGCGCCGGGCTCCAGCGCGTCGCGATCGAGGAGGCGCAGGCGGGCCGCGACCTCGCTGGTGCCGAACAGCAGGCGCAGGGCCGTGCCGCCGGGGAGCGGATCGCCGCCCGGGCTCGCGGTGAGCGACACGTCGAGCCAGCGCGACGGCACCAGGAGGTCCGGCGGCGCGAGCGCCTGCCCCCGGCTCAGGTCGGACAGGCCGACGCCGCGCAGGGCCACCGC
>NZ_VRVH01000701.1:0-393 GCF_008040095.1 Methylobacterium sp. WL6
GATCCTGGCAGGCGTCGGGGCCGCGTTTGCGCCATTTGCCGATGGTCTCGGTGGACACGCCGTAGCGCTTGGCTAGCACGCCGGAGCTTTCGGGCGAGCGCACGATCTCGGTGCGGACAGCCGGGGTCGTGCGGGTCTGGGGATGGATAGCGAGCATCAGCGGGCCCTCCTGCCAGCACGGCTGCGCACACCCACGAACCGCCAAGTATGGGCTTTGATCGACCAACGTGCCAAATCCTAACGACGTTCCGCAACCAAACAGCTAGCTGTTTGATCCCGCGGTGTGGTGGTACGGTTGACCACCATGCTGCGAGGGATGCGCTATGGGCCAGGTTCTTCATGGAAGCGCCACCACGACGGAGGCAGTCCGTCGCGCGATCCAGCTACGTGAAG
>NZ_VRVH01000702.1:0-272 GCF_008040095.1 Methylobacterium sp. WL6
TTTCGCCAAACACTGCACCGGGCACCTACACGATCGAGGCTGCCTTCGTCTTTGACAAGGCGGGCAACTCACAGAGCTACTATGGTACCCAGCTGGCGGACATCGGCGCTCAAACCAGCTTCACCGTCGTCGGCAGTCAAAACGCCGACACCACAGCTCCCGTCCTGACCGGGCTGACTTTGCCCGGTACGGTCGACCTGTCGCACGGCGCTCAGACCATCGCCATCACCGCAGGCGCCTCCGATGCCGGTTCCGGGGTGAGCTACGTCCAA
>NZ_VRVH01000703.1:0-261 GCF_008040095.1 Methylobacterium sp. WL6
CGCGGCTGGCGGGTCGAGGTCTATTGCCAGGTCGACCGGCCGACCGCGCCCTCGACCTGGCGCGGCATCGACCTGATCCCGGTCCAGGCCGCGGGCGACGGCCCGCTCGCCACGATCCTGTTCGACTGGAAATGCACCGTGCGGGCGGCGTTCCGTCCGGCCCTGCCCCTGGTGCTCGGCTACAACACCGCCGCGTTCTCCCTGCTCTACCGGCTGACCGGGAAGCGCAGCGTGATGAACATGGACGGGATCGAGTGGCGC
>NZ_VRVH01000704.1:0-255 GCF_008040095.1 Methylobacterium sp. WL6
AGATCGGCCGTCAGCGCCTCTTCATCATCGCGGCCCCGCGGTACCTTGCGCTGTGTCGAGCGATGCTGTCCGAGCGCCCTGCAGGCACGGCGCTCGGAGACGGTCATCGTCCGCATGATGTGCTCGATACAGGCGCGTCGGCGCGCAGGGCTCGAGACGTCTTCCCCGGGACGCCTCCTGCAGGATCAGCTTGTCCAGCGTCAAATCGGCGATGGCTTTTCGAAGCCGAGCATTCTCGGTCTCAAGACTCTTCAT
>NZ_VRVH01000705.1:0-254 GCF_008040095.1 Methylobacterium sp. WL6
CAAACCGAGAGCCAACTTCCGCGTCTTCCAGGTGACCGAGGCCCTGGACGCACTGGTGAAGCTCCGCGGTCGTCCAAAGAGCTTACGGGTGGACAATGGACCGGAGTTCGCTGCGCGCATGCTCGACTGATCGGCCCCCACGAGGTGGTCCAAGGGTAAAGTTAGTGCACGGTGGGCCGCTCCGCCACGGGTAGCTTGGCCGGCGGAGCTGGTCTGGCAAGCGCAGCCGGCCAAGCGGAGAAGGCTGGCATGAA
>NZ_VRVH01000706.1:0-244 GCF_008040095.1 Methylobacterium sp. WL6
GTGGGCGGTGCTTGCGCCGCTTCTGCCTGCGCCGTCCAGCACAGGCCGCCCATGGCGCCGGCCCCTGCGCGCGGTCTTCGACGGCATCCTGTACGTCCTGCGGACAGGATGCGCGTGGCGGCATCTGCCGCTGGACTTCCCGCCGTGGAGCACGGTGCATCGCTGGTTCTTGCGTCTCTCGCAGACAGGCGTGTTCGAGCGCCTCGCTCATGCCCTCACGATGGCTGACCGTGAGCGCGTCGGA
>NZ_VRVH01000707.1:0-220 GCF_008040095.1 Methylobacterium sp. WL6
AGGAGACCGAGGGGTAAGCCCGGGTAACCGGCCCGGCCGGGCCGCGAAGGGCACGGCATCGCACCCGTCCGGAGACCTGCCATGCGTCGCACGATCTCGCTCGCGCTCCTCGCCGCCCTGCTCGGCGCCCCGTTCTCCCCTTCCGCCGTCTCCCCGGCGGACGCGGCCGGGCGGCCGGTGGTGGTCGAGCTGTTCACCTCGCAGAGCTGCTCGTCCTGCC
>NZ_VRVH01000708.1:0-206 GCF_008040095.1 Methylobacterium sp. WL6
CGGGCGCGGGGATCACTGGCGTAGCGGGTACTGTGACGACCGATGTCGCGGGGGTGTGAAAGTCCGCGCTGCCGTTGTTGAACATGTTGGCGACGCCGCCGCTGTTGTAGCCGGCATGGTTGTCGGCAGCGTCGCCCGCCAGGGTCTGGCCGTTGAGGCTGACCTGATGGACGTAGAGGTTGCGGTCGGCCGTCGCGCTGCCGCCG
>NZ_VRVH01000070.1:0-20946 GCF_008040095.1 Methylobacterium sp. WL6
CTGGGCGAGGTCCAGCTCGTGCCCGGCATGCCGGTCGAAGCCTTCCTCCAGATCGGCGAGCGCTCCGTGATGAGCTACCTAATGAAGCCGCTCGCCGACCAGGTCGCCAAAGCCTGGCGCGAGAAGTAGGCACGCGGGCACGGCCCTGCGCGATGCTTCGCTGCGGTGCCTTGCCTCGTGCGGCCGAATCCTGATATGGGGCCCGCTCTTTCCGCGATGCGTCCGCCGCCATCGCCGTGCGCCCGCGAGGGCGTGCGATCCCGACACCCTTTCGATGGACGGCCGGTCCGACCCGCGCCGCGTGCAAGACCGATGAAGATTCGCAACTCCCTCAAGTCGCTCCGTGGCCGCCACCGCGACAACCAGCTCGTGCGCCGCAAGGGCCGGGTCTACGTCATCAACAAGACCCAGAAGCGCTTCAAGGCCCGCCAGGGCTGAGGCGTCGCGGCATCCGTCCCCGACGGATGCCCGACCGGGCGGCGCGACCGCCCCCGCCGCGCGGCATCCCGCGCGTTGACGCCGGCGGGCGGGGGGACCAAGCTCCCCGCATGGCGCCCATCGCTCGACCGCTCCTGTTCGTCCTGCTCGCGACCGTCTCGACGGCCGCCGCCGCGGCGCCGCCCGGCAATCCGGACCGCCATCCGCCGGCCGCCGCCGAGCCGAAGGCGCAGGACCGCAAGCCCGCCGCCAGCCTGAACGAGCTGTACGAGCGTCTCCGCAACGCCGAGGACGACGCCGAGGCGAAGGGCGTCGCGACCCTGATCGAGCGCCGCCTCGACCGGTCCGGCAGCGCCACCGTGGACCTCCTCACCGATCGCGCCCGCCAGGCGATGACCGCACAGGACTTCGCCCTGGCCGCCGAGCTGATGGACCGCGCCACCGCGATCGAGCCGGCCTGGTCCGAGGGCTGGAACCGGCGCGCGACGGTGTTCTGGCTCCTGACCGACAGGGAATCGGCGATCGCCGACCTGCAGCGTGCGCTGGTGCTGGAGCCGCGCCACTTCGAGGCCTGGGCGGCCCTCGGCCGGATCTACCTGTCGATGGACGACAAGGCGCGGGCGATGAACGCCTATCGCCGGGCGATCGCCATCTACCCGCGCATGCCGAAGCTCAAGGACGCGATGGAGCGTCTGTCACCCGAGGTCGACGGTCGCGACCTGTGAAGGCCGTGATCCTCGCGCTCGCGAGCCTGCTCGGCCTCGTCGCGGCCCTGATCGGCGCCGTCCTCGGCGCGGGCGCGGTGGCGACGCTGATCATCACCGCCCGGGTCTCGGCGCAGCATCCCCCGGAAGGGCCGTTCGTCGACGTCGCCGGCGGCCGCCTCGCGACGATCCAGGCCGGCCCCGAGACCGGCGCGCGCGCCACGATCGTGCTGCTGCACGGGGCCTCGGCCAACGCCTCCGACCCGATGGAGGGCGTCGGGCGGGCGCTCGCCGCGCAGGGTTTTCGCGTCGTCGCCTTCGACCGGCCGGGCTTCGGCTGGAGCGACCGGCTCTCGGGCGAAGACGCCGCCGCCCCGGCGGTCCAGGGGGCGGCCATCGCCGAAGCGCTGGAGCGCATGAACGTCGGCCCGGCGATCGTGCTCGGCCATTCCTGGGCGGGCGCCCTGGCGCTGAGCCTCGCCCTCGACCATCCCGAGCGCGTCTCCGGGCTGGTGCTGGTCGCGCCGGTGGCGCTGCCGTTCCGCGAGGCGCGGACCCCGGCCTGGTACTGGCGCCTCGCGCTCCAGCCGCCGGTCGCGTGGCTGCTGAGCCGGACGCTCGGCCCGCCCATCGGCCTGCGCTTCCTCGAGACGGCGGCGCGCAACGTGTTCCAGCCGCAGCCGGTGGCGGAGGGCTACGTCGACCGCAGCCGGGCCGCCCTGGTCCTGCGCCCGGCCACCCTGCTCGCCAGCGTGCAGGACCTGGTCGCGCTCCCCGCAGCCCTCGCTGCGCAGGCGCCGCGCTACAAATCGCTGCGCGTGCCGACGACGATCGTCACCGGCGATGCCGACGGCGCCGTCGGCAACACGAGTCAGGCCGAACCCCTGAGCCGCACGATCCCGGGGGCCGACCTCGTCGAGCTGCCGGGGATCGGCCACATGGTGCCGTGGGTGTCGACGCAGGCGCTGGTCGACGCGGTGTCGAAGATGGCGGAGCGGGTCGCCGCGCCGGAGGCCGCCCCGGTCGCGCCCTGAGGCGCCGCGTGAACCGGTCGGCGGACGGATCGGCCGTCAGCGCGACGCGGAAGGCCAGACAACGGCTCGGGCCACGACGACGTGGATGCCCGTTGAAGGTCGCCGCCGGCGATCCCTACAGGACTTGGCCGAGGGCGAGGGCGTCCGACACGCGACGGCGGAAGGCCGCGTCGTCCTTGCCGGTCGGCAGGTGATAGGCCGGGAGGCCGTTGAGTGGCTGCGACGTCATCGGAAGCCCCGCTACGATCGCCGCCGGGGCGCGCCGCGGCTCCGTCCCGCCGAAGAACGGGACGGAGCGGCCGATCACGCCTTCGCGGCGTGCTCGCGGGTGATGAAGGCGATGCGCACGAGGTTCGTCGCGCCCGGCGTCCCAAAGGGGACGCCGGCGACCACGATGACGCGGTCGCCGACCTCGGCGAAGCGCTCGCGCACCGCGAACTTCGCGGCCCGGAAGGCCATGTCGTCCACGTCGCTGGCATCGTTGGTGACGATCGGGTGCGTGCCCCAGGCGATCGCCAAGCGGCGCGCGGTCTCGCGCTTGGGCGTCAGCGCGATCACCGTGGCGTTCGGGCGCTCGCGCGAGAGCCGGAGCGCGGTCGAGCCCGAATGGGTCCAGGCCATGATCGCCTCGAGGTCGAGCGCGTCGACCATCTGGTGGGCGGCCGCCGCGATGGCGTCGGCGGCGGTGTGGTCCGGCGTCGAGTTCTGCGCGCGGATGATCGACCAGTACAAGGCGTCGCGCTCGACCTCCTCGGCGATGCGGCTCATCATGCCGATCGCCTCGAGCGGGAAGGCGCCCGACGCGCTCTCGGCGGAGAGCATCACCGCATCCGCGCCCTCGTAGACCGCGGTCGCCACGTCGGACACCTCGGCGCGGGTCGGCACGGGGGCGGTGATCATCGATTCGAGCATTTGCGTCGCGACGACGACGGGCTTGCCCATCCGCCGGGCGCCGCGGGTGATGCGCTTCTGCACGCCGGGCACCTGCTCCAGCGGCATCTCCACGCCGAGGTCGCCGCGGGCCACCATCACGCCGTCGGAGATCTCCATGATCTCGTCGAGCCGGGTCAGCGCCTGCGGCTTCTCGATCTTGGCCATCACCAGGGCGCGGCCGGCGCAGACCTTCTTCACCTCGGCCACGTCCTCGGGCCGCTGCACGAAGGACACCGCGATCCAGTCGGCGCCGACGTTGAGGCCGGCCTCGAGGTCCGAGCGGTCCTTGTCGGTCATCGCCGGCAGCGGGATCACCGTGTGGGGCAGGGAGACGCCCTTGCGGTTCGAGATGCGGCCGCCGACCTCGACGCGGGTCACGGCGCGCGTCTCGCTCGCCTCGGTGACGGTGAGGCGCAGCTTGCCGTCGTCGATAATGACGGAGTGGCCCGGCTCCAGGGCGGAGAGGATCTCCGGATGGGGCAG
This sequence comes from Methylobacterium sp. WL6, assembly GCF_008040095.1. Classification (NCBI taxonomy): domain Bacteria; kingdom Pseudomonadati; phylum Pseudomonadota; class Alphaproteobacteria; order Hyphomicrobiales; family Methylobacteriaceae; genus Methylobacterium; species Methylobacterium sp. WL6. Next base: position 3,593 of record NZ_VRVH01000070.1, read on the forward strand.
GTAGCAGCGGTGGACGTCGCCCGGCGTCGGGTCGCCGTCGAGGACGAAGCTCGCGCCGTTCTCGATCATCGCGAACCCCTCGGCGAAGGCGCCGAGCCGGAGCTTCGGGCCCTGGAGGTCGACCAGGATGCCGATCGGGCGCTTGAACTCGCGCTCGACCGCGCGGATCGCCTCGACCTTCTCGGGCAGCTTCTCGCGCGGCAGGTGGCTCATGTTGAGCCGGAACACGTCCACGCCGGCGCGGAAGAGTTTCGCGATCATCTCCGGCGAGTCGGAAGCCGGACCGAGGGTGGCGACGATCTTCGTGCGGCGTGAACGTTTCATCGGGCCTCCTGGGGCACATCGCTGCCGCCGCGTGCCCCTTGGCGGAACATCATGAAGTCGTGACGACGGGCATGCGGCCAGAAGCACCGGTCATGCTGCCCCGTCAAGGCGGGGCGGGGGGATCAGGGCTGCGGTGCGGCCGGCTGGTTCGGGTCGGAGAGCTGGATCGTCCAGCTCTTCTGCTCGCCGGTGTCGACCTCGAAGAAGCCGTTGCGGTCGTAGCCGCGGGCGAGGCAGTCCTCGACGCCGCGGATCGTGAACTCGCTGTCGCGGGTGCACATCAGCGAGCGCCCGCTCCACTCGCCGCCGCGCGTGTAGTCGACGGCGAAGACGTAGTAGAACCGTGCGGCCAGGGCGCCCTTGAGCAGGGTCTCGCACGCCTTCGGCGTCAGGTCCCACCAGCCCTCCGTGACCCAGCCCTGCGGGTCGCGGTAGCCCAACGCGATGCCGACCTTGCTCGGGGTGAGGTTGCACAGGCGCAGGTCCGCGCGGGCCGGCGAGGCGCCGAGCAGCGCGAGCCCGAGCGCCGCGCCGATCACGAGAAGCCGCAACGCAAACTCCCAAAAAAGTCAGCCGACGAGGATGATGCGGCAGTCGTTGACATTGGTCTTCGTCGGGCCGGGCTGAACCAGGTCGCCGATCTCGGCGAAGAACCGGGTGGAATCGTTGTCGGCCAGCATCGCGGCCGGATCGAGGCCCGCGGCGCGGGCGCGAGCCAGCGTGGTCGGGTCGACGAGGCCGCCGGCCGGGTCCGTCGCCTCGCCGCGGCCGCCGTCGGTGCCGTCGGTGTCGGCTGCGATGCCGGCGATCCCGGTCTCGCCGTCGAGCGCGATGGCGAGCGCCAGCGCGTATTCCTGGTTCGGCCCGCCATGGCCCTCGCCGCGGATCGTCACGGTGAGCTCGCCGCCGGAGATCAGCGCGACCTTGCGGCCCGAGGCCTTGATCTCGCGGGCGATGCGGGCGTGCTCGGCCGCGACCTCGCGGGCCTCGCCCTCGAGGTCGGCGCCGAGCATCACCGGCTCGTAGCCGGCGGCCTTGGCGGCGGCGGCCGCCGCCTCCAGCGCGTCGATCGGCCGGGCGACGATGCGGTACTCGGCCCGCGCGAAGGCCGGGTCGCCGGCTTTCGGGGTCTCGTTCAGCGGGTCGTTCAGCAGGCGGATCGCGGTCTCGGGCAGCGGGATCCCGCGGCGCTCGCAGATCGCGCGGGCGTCGGCGAGCGTCGACGGATCGGGCACGGTCGGGCCGGAGGCGATCACCGCGGGGTCGTCGAACGGCACGTCGGAGATCGCCAGCGTCAGGATCGAGCGGGCGTTGCGCGCGGCCACCGCGAGGCGGCCGCCCTTGATGCGCGAGAGGTGCTTGCGCACGGTGTTGATCTCGCCGATCGGCGCGCCCGAGCGCAGCATCGCGCGGGTGATCGCCTGCTTCTCGGGCAGCGTCAGGTCGCCGGCCGGCGCGATCCAGTTGGCCGAGCCGCCGCCCGAGAGCAGAACCAGCACCTCGTCGTCGGGGCCGGCGGCGGTGGCGAGCGCCAGCGCCTCCCGGGTTGCGGCGATGCCGGCCTCGTCCGGTACGGGATGGCCGGCCTCGACCATGCGGATGCCGGGCGCGTCCTGCCCGTAGCCGTGGCGGGCGACGGCCAGGCCGACGATGCGGTCGTCGCCGAGCCCGTGCTGCTCGCGGTAGAACCGGCTGGCGACCGCCGCCATACTTCCCCCCGCCTTGCCGGCGCCGAGGATGATCAGCCGGCCCGGGGTCGGCGGCGGCAGGTGCGCCGGCAGGCAGGTATCGGGGTGGGCGGCCTCGATCGCCGCGGCGAGGAAGCCGTCGAGCAGGGTCCGAAGGGCGCGCGTGGCGGGGTCGATCTCAGGCGTCATCGGTCAGGGTCTCGCGCGTCGTTTCCTCGTTCGTGCGGTCCTCGCCTTCGCGACCCGCGGGTGCGGGCAGGGGCGACGGGCTCTTTGGGCGACGGGCCTGTTTCTTGCCGTGGCCGTTTCTTGCCGTGAGCGCACGATCCTTGATACGTGCTCTGCCCGAGCCTTGCCGTGACGGCAAGACCTCCCAGCCTCCGCGAACCGAACCGGACCCGTGCCCCTGTCCCACAGCCTCGCGCGACACCCGCCCCACCCGGTCGAGACGATCCCGGGCGATCCCGCCTGCGGGCTGATCCTGGCCTGCGACCACGCCTCGAACCACGTGCCCGACGACATCGAGCTCGGGCTGCCCGAGGGCGAGTTCCGGCGCCACATCGCCTACGACATCGGGGCGGCGGGCGTGACCCGGCGGCTCGCGGCGCTGCTCGGCGCGCCGGCGATCCTCACCGACTTCTCGCGGCTGATCATCGACCCGAACCGCGGCCGGGCCGACCCGACGCTGGTGATGCGGCTCTCGGACGGGGCGGTGGTGCCCGGCAACGCGCGGATCGACGAGGTCGGCAAGCAGGCGCGCATCGCCCGCTTCTACGATCCGTTCGACCGGGCGATCGATGCCGCGGTGGCGGCGGCCGACACCGCGGCCGGCCCGCCGATGCTCCTGACGATGCACAGCTTCACCCCGTTCTGGCGCGGCGTCCCCCGGCCCTGGGAGGTCGGCATCCTCTACGACCGGGACGAGCGCCTCAGCGCGCCCTTGATCGCGGGCCTGCGCGCCGACCCCGCCGGGCTGACGGTGGGCGACAACGAGCCCTACGGCGGCGGCCTGCCCGGCGACACGATCGACCGGCACGCCACCGCGCGGGGGCTGGCCAATGCGCTGGTGGAGATCCGCCAGGACCTGATCGCCGCCGAGGCCGGGCAGGGCGAATGGGCCGCGCGCTTTGCCGGGCTTCTGCGCCCGCTGATGAAGGGTCGCGCTTGACGCGGGCACGCTTGACTCGGGCGCGCCCCGCGCCGACCTCCAGCGGATCATTTACGAACAGCGCGAGAGGCCGATGACCGAGATCGATCCGAAGACGCAGACCGAGCTCGAGGCGGCGGTCTACCGGCGCTTGGTGGCGCATCTCCAGGCGCGTACCGATGTCCAGAACATCGACATGATGAACCTCGCCGGCTTCTGCCGGAACTGCCTGTCGAATTGGATGAAGGACGCGGCCGACGCCGAAGGGCTCGGCCTGACCAAGGACGAGGCCCGCGAGCGGGTCTACGGGATGCCGTTCTCCGAATGGAAGGCGAAGTACCAGACCGAGGCCAGCCCCGAGCAGCAGGCCGCCTTCGCCAAATCCGCGGCGGAGCCGCACTGAACGTCCGCGACGGAGCCGCACCGAACGGCTGCGGCGGAGCCGCACTGACGCGTTCCGCCACCGGGCCGCGGCGACGCGTTCCACGGCGGGGCTGCGCGGGTCGCTCCGGCTAAGCTCCCGGTAAGTTTACTCCCCTACGAACCGGGCAGGACAGGAGAGAACCATGAACGCGCATGCCATGCCGACCCCCGGCGACGTGTCATCATCCGAGGGCGTGGCCGCCGACGAGCTTCGCGCGTTCATCGAGCGCATCGAGCGCCTCGAGGAGGAGAAGAGCGGCATCGCCGGCGACATCAAGGAAGTGATGGCCGAGCTGAAGGGCCGCGGCTTCGACGTGAAGGCGGTCCGCACCATCCTGCGCATGCGCAAGAAGGACCACAGCGAGCGCCAGGAGGAGGAGGCGATCCTCGAGCTCTACATGCAGGCGCTCGGCATGGTCTGACGGCTCGCGACGGCATGCTCGATCACGGTCGAGCATGCCGCAACGTCCGAGGCGACCTTCAGCCCACCTGGGCCAGGGCCTGCGCGATGTCCGCGATCAGGTCCTCGACGTTCTCCAGGCCGATCGACAGGCGGACGGTGTCGGGGCCGACGCAGGCCGCCTCCTTCTCGTCCTTCGGCAGCTGGCGGTGCGTCGTCGTCGCGGGATGGATCGCCAGCGACTTGATCTCGCCGATGTTCACGAGGTGCGAGACCAGCTCCAGGCTGGTGATGAACGTCAGCGCGGCCGGCTCGCCGCCCTTCAGGGCGAAGGTGAAGATCGAGCCCGGCCCCTGCGGCACGTAGCGCTGCGCCAGCGCCTCGCCGGGCTGGCCGGGCAGGCCCGGATAGCTCACCCAGGCGACGGCCGGATGGTCCTTGAGGTAGGCGGCGACCGTGCGCGCGTTGGCGCAGTGGCGCGCCATCCTGAGCGGCAGGGTCTCGATGCCGGTCAGCGTCAGGAACGCGTTCATCGGCGAGAGGCCGGGGCCGAGGTCGCGCAGGCCGAACAGGCGGCAGGCCACGGCGAACGGGTTGTCGGGGAAGCGCTCGGTGATGACGAGGCCGTCGTAGTCGGGCCATGCGCCGGTGATCAGGTTGTAGTGGTCGGTCCTCGTCCAGTCGAACCGGCCGGCGTCGCAGATCACGCCGCCGATGGTCTGGCCGGAGCCGCCGAGGAACTTCGATGTCGAGTGCACGACGATGTCGGCGCCGTGCTCGATCGGTCGGATCAGGGCGGGCGAGGCAAGGGTGTTGTCGACGACGAGCGGCAGACCGTGGCGCCGGGCCACCTCGGCGATGCCGGCGATGTCCATCACCGTGGCGCACGGGTTGACGATCGACTCACAGATGATCGCCCGGGTCTCCGGCGTGATCGCCGCCTCGAAATCGGCCGGCGTCAGGCCCTTGGCGAAGAGCGGCTTCAGGTCGTAGCGCCCGTCGAGCCGCCGCATCAGGCCGAGCGAACCACCGAACAGGCGCGGCGAGGCGACGTAGGCGTCGCCGCTCTTCATCAGCGTCAGCATCACCAGCAGCAGCGCCGACTGCCCCGAGGACACGGCGATGGCAGCCTTCGCGCCCTCGAGCGCGGCCACACGCCGCTCAAGGGCGGCGACGGTGGGGTTCGAGCCGCGCGAGTACGAGAACCCGGTGCGGCGCATGTTGAAGATGTCGGCGGCCTGCTCGGTGGAATCGAACACGAAGCCGTTGGTGAAGTAGATCGGCTGCGCCCGCGCGCCGGTGGCCGGGTCGGGGCTGGCACCGGCATGGATCGCCTGGGTGGCGAATCGGGGCGTCTTCGGCGTGTCTGTCATCGAACTCGGTCCTCGGGACCATGCCCTATCACGGCGGACCGGGGGAGGGGCAACCGCGGGCAGGGCCCGTCGGGCCTGCGGGCGTGGGCTCAGGCCGCGCGGTGGATGAAGGAACGCAGCGTCCGGACCAGGGTGTTGGGCTCGTAGGGCTTCGGGATGAAGCGGGCGCCGTCGGGCATGTCGTAGGGGCCGGGCGTGCCCATGCCGGACACGACGAGGACCGGGATCGCCGGCCAGCGGTCGGCCACGAGGCGGGCCAGCGCGAAACCGTCCATCGAGCCTTGCGGCATGTCGACATCGGTCATCAGAACTTGAACGTCGTCGCGATTCTCAAGAACCTTCAGCGCCTTGTCCGCATGGCTCGCTTCGAGAACCGTGAAACCCGCATCGGCGAGGGTGTCGGCGGCTTCCATCAGAAGAAGGCCGTCGTCTTCCACCAGGAGAACGACGGGTTGATCTGTCGGGCTGTCGGTCATCAGGCCTGCGGACACTGTGTTTGAACACCAGCACCGGGGCCTATTCCCCGGTGTCCGCCTCGTCAAGGCGCGCACTCATGCCGGCCTCGGCCCCCACAGGATGAGGCCGGCGCCGGCGAGACAGATCATCGCGCCGGAGAGGTCCCAGCGGTCTGGCGGGCGATCCTCCACGAGCCAGAGCCAAGCGAGCGAGAGCGCGATGTAGATGCCGCCGTAGGCGGCGTAGGCGCGCCCGGCGGCCTCCGCCTCGACCCGGGTGAGCAGCAGCGCGAACCCGGCAAGCGCGAGGGCGCCGGGCAGGAGCCAGAGCGGCGAGTGCCCGAGCCTGAGCCAGGCCCAGGCGGCAAAGCAGCCGGCGATCTCGCAAAGGCCGGCCGCGACGTAGACGAGGAGCGTGGACACCCGCGACCTCTCTCACGCCCGGCGGCGATCGCCAATGGGCGGCGCCCGTCTGGGCGTCGCGCCGGAACCCCGGTGGGGGTGCCTCAGGCGGCGACGACCGAGGCGAGCGGCGCCTCCAGGGTCAGCACCGCCCCGGTCGGCGGAAACCGGAGCGCGACCGCGCCGCCGAAATCGTGGCTCAGGCACCGGGCGATCAGGCGCGTGCCGAACCCCGTCCGCGTCGGCGGCGCGACCGGCGGACCGCCGATCTCCTCCCAGCGGAAGCGGAGGCGCGCATCCGGCTCCGTCTCGTCGATCGCCCAGGAGATCGCCACCCGGCCGGCGCCGGTCGAGAGCGCGCCGTACTTGGCGGCGTTGGTGGCGAGCTCGTGCAGCATCAGCGCCAAGGTCAGGCCCTGGCCGGCGGCGAGCGTCAGGTCGGGACCGCTCACCGTGAAGCGGCCGGGCACCCCGTCGCCGTGCAGCGCCACCGCGCCGGCGACGAGGCCCGACAGCGAGGCGCTCGACCACGCGCCCTGAACCAGCACGTCGTGGGCCTGGGCCAGCGCCACGAGGCGGGCATCCAGCGCCCGGCCGGCCTCCTCCAGCGAGGGGGCGTTGCGCAGGGTCTGCGTCGCCACCGCCTGGACCAGGGCGAGGGTGTTCTTCACCCGGTGCGCGAGCTCCTGCATGAGCAGGGTCTGGCGCGCCTCGTTGCGCTTGAGGTCGGTGATGTCGCGCGACACCGCGAGAATGCGTTCGGGGCGGCCGTCGGCGCCGTCGATCGGCGTCACCGCGATGTCCCACCAGGTCGGCGCGGCGCCCGCGTTCAGCACCGCCTGGAACCGGCACGGCCGCCCGGCCCGCGCCGCATCGAGGGCGTCGCGGATGCCGGCACGGCTGTCGGGGGCGGACCAGAAGTCGATCCAGGCCCGGCCGACGAGCCCGGCGAACGTCTCGACGCCCAGGACCGCGGGCCCGTTCTCGCTCACGGTGATCAGGCGGCCGTCGAGGTCCAGCACCTTCACGAAGTCGGTGGTGGTCCAAAGGATGCGCCGGTTGAACTCCTCGCTGGCCCGGAGCTGCGCGTTCAGCTCCTCGGCGCCGGCGAGGCGGGCGGCACCGCGCGCCAGGTCGCGCCGGCAATGCTCCACGGTGCTCTCGGCCTCGGCGCGCAACCGCACCGCCTCGGCGACGATCCGACGTGCCTCGATGCGGCTGGCGCCGCGTTCCGAGACGACGATCCGGCCGAGGCGCGCGTTGCGTTCGGCTTCCGCGTCGGCCTGCCGGCTCGCCTCGCTCAGCAACGCCCGGAGATGGTGGTTCTCCGCCTCGAGGGCGGAGAGACGCCGGTCGGCGACCGTGGCCTGAAAGGCGGAAATCTTGCAACTCGCGCCCGTGTCCATCGCACAAGCTCCCCTTCGACGACCGTCGCGCGGCGCCGGCGGGCGTGTCCGCGAGGCGTGCGACGGCGTATCGACCCGCGAAACGCGCGGCGTGGCGACGCGATGTCGAGACGCGGAGCGCGACCGGCGAATGAATCCGCTTCTGAGCCGCGCCCCACCCGCATCCTCACGATTCGGTGGGCGGAATTACGCTAGCATATCGGCCCGGGCCTGCAAGGCACGATTGTAGTCAAGCCGACCGGACCGGAACGGATACAAGTCTAGGCCGTCGCGCAGGACGTCACTTCTTCCGTCCAAGCAGCACGAGCCAGCCGACGCCGAGGGTGAACACGACCAGGCCGATCGTGACGAAGACCGGCGTCCCGAGGTCGATCAGGCGCGGCGCGAGCTGTGTGGCGAAGGCGGCGACCACCAGCGCCACCGCGACGCGGGCCGCCGCCCGCTCGATGCCGCGGGTGACCTTGTCGAGGCCCTTCACCTCGATCTCGACGGTGACGCGGCCCTGCTTCAGACGCACCAGCATCAGGTGGATCAGCGTCGGCAGCTCCGAGGCGGCGCCGTAGAGGCCGACGCCCAGCGCCTCGGCCTTGGATTTCAGCCCGGTCAGCGAGAACTGCGTCTGCATGCTCGCCCGCACCGTCGGGCCGGCGGCGGCGAACAGGTCGAAGTTCGGATCGAGGTGGCGCATCACGCCGTCGGCGGTGACGAGGCCCTTGAACAGGATCGCGAGGTCGGTCGGCATCGCGAGGTCGTTCTCGCGCGCCATGGTCATGAAGTCGGTGAGCACCAACCCGAGATTGAGCGGGATCGAGGAATGGCTCTCGACGAAGGCCTGCGCCGAGCCTTCCAGCCGGGTCAGGTCCGGGCTGCTCGAGCCGGTCCAGTCGAGCAGCACCGCCATCAGCCCGTCGGCGTCCTGCTTCAGCATCGCGCCGATCAGCACGAGCAGCTGGTTGCGCCGCTTCTGCGACAGGCGCCCGATGATGCCGAAATCGATGAATCCGATCCGGTTACCCGACATCGCCAGCATGTTGCCCGGGTGCGGATCGGCGTGGAACACGCCCTCGATCAGAGCCATCTTCAGGAAGGCGTCGGTCCCCTTCTGGGCGAGCAGCTTCTTGTCGACGCCGGCGGCGGCGAGCCGCGCCTCGTCGTTCGGGGGGATGCCGTGGATGAATTCCTGCACCAGCACCCGCTCGGAGCACCACTCCCAGTGGATCTTCGGGAATACGATGTCGTCGCGGTCGGAGAACAGCGAAGCCAGCAACTCGCAGTTGCGCGCCTCGTTCATCAGGTCGAGCTCGCCGTTCAGGCCGGCGGCGAGGTGGCGCATCTGCTCGCCCGGTTGGTAGCGGGCCATGTCCGGCCATTCGGTCTCGACGATGCGGGCGCCGTGCGCCATCAGGCGCAGGTCCGCGTCGATGATCTTGCGCAGGCCCGGGCGCAGCACCTTGACGATGACGTCCTCGCCCGAATGCAGCTTGGCCCGGTAGACCTGGGCGATCGAGGCCGAGGCGATCGCGTTGGTGTCGAACTCGGCGAAGATCTCCTGCGGCGGCGCCCCGAGGTCGGCCTCCAGCTGCGGGCGGATCGTCTCCCAGGAGACCGGCGAGACCTGGCTGTGGAGCTTGGCCAGCTCCTCGGTCCACATCGGCGAGAGCAGGTCGGGACGGCTGGCGAGCACCTGGCCGAACTTGATGAAGGTCGGCCCCAGAGCCTCGATCGCGCGGCGCAGGCGCTCGGGCTCCGACAGGCGGGTGACGTCGATCTTCGGCTTGCGGCGCGGAAGGATCGGGATGTAGCGCAGCCCGAGCCGGTCCACGACCTTGTTGACGCCGAAGCCGATCAGGATCGAGGCGATCTCCGACAGCCGCTGACGGTCGCGCGCGGCAACGAAGGCGGTTTTCAGCATAGAGCGGATCGATCCGTGCGGGGCGACGAGGGAAGGTGCCCGGACAACACGAGCATCGGGTCTTTTTTAGGGTCGGAGACCGCGCCGTCTCGGATCGGAGGGCTGCGGCGCTTCGGCCCGGACGGGCGCGCCTTCCCGCATCCGGCGGCTGCGCCTCCCCATCACAGGCGGCCGAGCCGTGCCGTGACGGGGGCCGGCGCCTTGCACCGCCGCGGCGGGGAAGCGTAAACCGCGTGCCAGCGCTGGCGCGAACGTGATCGTGCCCAAACGACCCGGCCGAGGAGAGACCCATGACGACCGACCGGCTGCCCGGCTTCAACACCCTCGCGATCCACGCGGGCGCGAGCCCCGATGCGGCCACGGGCGCACGGGCGACGCCGATTTACCAGACCACGAGCTTCGTGTTCGACGACGTCGACCACGCCGCCTCGCTGTTCGGGCTGCAGGCCTTCGGCAACATCTACTCGCGCATCACCAACCCGACCAACGCCGTGCTGGAGGAGCGCATCGCCGCCCTCGAAGGCGGCACCGCGGCGGTCGCGGTGTCGTCCGGCCACGCGGCCGAGTTCCTGACGATGCACGCGCTGATGCAGCCGGGCGACGAGTTCATCGCGGCCAACAAGCTCTACGGCGGCTCGATCAACCAGTTCAACCACAGCTACAAGAACTTCGGCTGGAGCGTGGTCTGGGCCGACACCGACGACCCGTCCTCGTTCGAGCGCGCGATCACGCCGCGCACCAAGGCGATCTTCTGCGAGTCTATCGCCAACCCGGGCGGCGTCATCACCGACATCGCCGCCCTGTCGGAGATCGCCAAGCGCCACAACATCCCGCTCATCGTCGACAACACCATGGCGACGCCGTATCTGATCCGCCCGTTCGAGCACGGCGCCGACATCGTCGTGCACTCGGCGACGAAGTTCCTCGGCGGCCACGGCAACTCGATCGGCGGTCTCGTGGTCGACGGCGGCACCTTCCCCTGGGCCGGCGACGCGCGCTACCCGATGATGAGCCAGCCGCGCCCGGAATATGCCGGCATGGTGCTGGCCGAGACCTTCGGCAATTTCGGCTTCGCCATCGCCATCCGGGTGCTCGGCCTGCGCGACCTCGGGCCGGCGCTGTCGCCGTTCAACGCCTTCCTGATCCTCAACGGCATCGAGACCCTGCCGCTGCGGATGCAGCGCCACTGCGACAACGCCATGGCCGTCGCGACGCACCTGGCGGGCCACCCCGCGGTGTCGTGGGTGAGCTATCCGGGGCTCGAGACCGACCGCTACCACCAGCTCGCCAAGCGCTACACGCCGAACGGCTTCGGCTCGGTCTTCACCATCGGCCTCAAGGACGGCTACGATGCCGGCGTGAAGCTCGTCGGCAACCTGCAGCTGTTCTCTCACGTGGCGAACATCGGCGACACGCGCTCGCTGGTGATCCACCCGGCCTCGACCACCCACCGCCAGCTCACCGACGCGCAGAAGACCGCGGCCGGCGCCGGGCCGGAGGTGGTCCGCCTCTCGATCGGCCTCGAGGATCCGGCCGACCTGATCGAGGACCTCGACGGCGCGCTCGGCGCTTAGCCGGCCCCGCGCCGGCCTCCCGCCCGCGTCGACGGCACGATGCGGCTGGAGGCTCGGCCGCCGTGACGCCGACGGGTCCGGCCCGGTCTGCGAGACGGCGATCCGCGAGCAGGATGGCGGCGCGCCGTGCCCGTCCGCGCGACCGCATCCGCCACGCTATGCAATCCATGGATGCAGGTCCGGACGCCGCCGAAAGTCCGGACGCCGGCGCGGGCCGGGTTCGCCGTCGCGCGGTTGCGATGCGCGGCTATCGGTCCGTCGCCAGGAACAAGGGCGCCGCTCGGCGGTAGCACCAACACGTCCCGGCGCTCCGGCGATAAGGATCCCAACCCATGTTCATGCGCATCGACAAGCTGCAGGCCGAGCTTCCGCAGCCGAAGCGACCCGATCCGAACGCCGCTGCGGCCCTGCAGGAGCTGCTCGGCGGCAAGTACGGCGAGATGTCCACCCTCGGGAACTACATGTTCCAGAGCTTCAATTTCCGCAACAAGTCCAAGCTGCGTCCGTTCTACAGCCTGGTCTCCAGCATCTTCGCCGAAGAGCTCGGCCACGTCGAGCTGGTCTCGACCGGCGTCTCGATGCTGAACAACGGCCCCGGCGACGACACCAAGGACGTCGACATCTCCAAGGCGCCCTTCGAGGACATGAAGGACATCCGGCTCGCCGGCAGCTTCCTGTCGAACGGCGGCGGCGCGATGCCGATGAACTCGAACGCCGCGTCCTGGAACATGGACATGGTGACGACGACCGGTAATCTGATCATCGACCTGCTGCACAACTTCCACCTGGAATGCGGCGCCCGCCTGCACAAGCTGCGCGTCTACGAGACCCTGACGGACCCGACCGGCCGCGAGGTCTGCGGCTACCTGCTGGTGCGCGGCTCGGTCCACGCCCACGCCTACGCGCTGGCCCTGAAGAAGCTCACCGGCGTCGAGATCGAGAAGATGCTGCCGACGCCCAACATCGTCCTTGACAAGATCCCCGAGTGCCAGAAGTACCTGCAGGAGGGGAGCCACCGCCGCCTCTACACCTTCAGCCCGAACGACTACGCGGAAGCCGCCGGCGTCTGGTCGAACGACGAGGTCGCGCTGCCGGGTGATCCGCCCGGCCAGCTCGAGATCGTCGACGGCCACCCCGAGGGCGGCAAGATCCCGGAGCTCGACGGCAATTACGGTGCCTTCGCCCCCGACTACGCGCCCGAGGAGATCTTCGAGATCGCGAGCAAGCTCTACAAGAAGAGCCGCTGATCCGAGGTCGAACGACGAGGCCGGCGCTCCCGCGAGGGGCGCCGGCCTTTCTTTTTGCGGCCCTGGCAATGGATGCGCCGGCGCGCGCCCGGCGTTCGCTCAGGCGGCCAAAGCCGGCTTGGCGTGGCGCGCGTAGAGGAATTCCAGCACCTCCGCCCGGCAATGGACGTAGTCCTTGTCCTCGACCAGCTCGAGGCGCCGGCGCGGGCGCGGCATCGGCACGGTCAGCACCTCGCCGATGGTGGCCGACGGGCCGTTGGTCATCATCACGATGCGGTCGGACAGGAGCACCGCCTCGTCCACGTCGTGGGTGATCATGATCACCGTGTTCCGCAGGCGCACCTGGATCTCCATGAGCTGATCCTGGAGATGGGCGCGGGTCAGCGCGTCGAGGGCGCCGAACGGCTCGTCCATCAGCAGCACCGTCGGCTCCATGGCGAGCGCCCGGGCGATGCCGACGCGCTGCTTCATGCCGCCGGAGATCTCGGACGGCCGCTTGTCGGCGGCGTGCACCATGTTCACCAGGGCGAGGTTGTGCTCGATCCAGGCCTTGCGCTCCGCCTTCGACTTCGTCCTGGCGAGCACCTTGTCGACGGCGAGCGCCACGTTCTCGCGCACCGTGAGCCAAGGCAGCAGCGAATGGTTCTGGAACACCACCGCCCGCTCGGGCCCGGGCGACGACACCTCCTTGCCGTCGAGCAGGGTGACGCCGGTCGAGCTCTTCAGAAGCCCGGCGACGATGTTGAGCACCGTCGACTTGCCGCAGCCGGAATGGCCGATGATCGAGACGAACTCGCCCTTGGCGACCTTGAGGTTCACGTCGCGCAGCACCTCGGTGGTGGTGCCGCCGCGGGTGAAGCTGATGCCGACCTGCGAGAGGTCGAGATGGGATGGGTTGACCATGGTCCCGGTCCTCAAGCTGCGCTGGTGCCGCGGGTGACGACCTGGCCGACCGCCGCCACCAGCCGGTCGAGGACGAAGCCGATGACGCCGACATAGACCAGCGCCACGATGATTTCGCTGATGTGCGAGGAGTTCCAGGCGTCCCAGATGAAGAAGCCGATGCCGACGCCGCCGATCAGCATCTCGGCGGCGACGATGGCGAGCCAGGACAGCCCGACGCCGATGCGAAGCCCGGTGAAGATGTACGGGGCCGCCGCCGGCAGCATGACCTTCATGAAGAACTCGATCGGGTTCAGGCGGATCACCGCGGCGACGTTGCGGTAGTCCTGCGGGATGTTGCGGATGCCGACCGCGGTGTTGATGATGATCGGCCAGATCGAGGTGATGAAGATCACGAAGATCGCGCTGGGCTGCCCGTCGCGGAAGGCGGCGAGCGACAGCGGCAGCCAGGCCAGCGGCGGGATCGTGCGCAGCACCTGGAAGATCGGGTCGAGGCCGCGCATCGCCCAGTCGGACTGGCCGACCAGCGTGCCGGTCAGGATTCCGACGATCGCCGCCAGCGCGAAGCCGAAGGCGACGCGCTGGAGGCTGGCCGAGATGTGCCAGAACAGGCCTTTGTCGGTGCCGCCGTTGTCGTAGAACGGGTGGGCGATGATGTCCCAGGCCTCCGTCACCACCCGCGAGGGCGGCGGCAGGCCGGCGGTGGGCCGCGAGCACGCGACCTCCCAGAACAGCAGGAAGGCCGCGAGCACCACGAGCGGCGGGATCAGGTTGGCGGCCAGGCCCTTCGCCCGCTTGGCGGTGAGGAAGGGCGTGCGGCTCTTCACGACGGCGGCATCGCGGGCGGCGGTGCCGAGGGCGGTCTTGTCGGCGATCGTCGAGGTGGCGGCCATCACGAGACCTTCTTGATGCCGAGGCTGGCGAGGTAGGCGGCGGGGTTCTCGGGATCGAAGACCTTCCCGTCGAACATCGTCTCCTTGCCGCGGGACGTGCTGGTCGGGGTCGCGGAGACGCCGAGCGTCTTGGCCGCGTCGCGCCAGAGGTCCTCGCGGTTCACCTTGGCGATCAGCGCCTTGGTGTCGGTCTGCGCGTCGAACTTGCCCCAGCGGATGTCCTCGGTGAGGAACCAGGAATCGTGCGACTGGTACGGGTACGAGGCGTTGTCGGCCCAGAACTTCATGGTGTGGGGGCTGTTCTCGACGACGCGGCCGTCGCCATAATCGAACTTGCCCTTCATCCGGTCGATCACGTCGGTGACCGCGATGTTGATCCACTGGCGCTTGGCGACGATGCCGGCGAGCTCGTCCCGGTTCTCGGGCTTGTCGCACCATTGCTGGGCTTCCAGCACCGCCATCAGGAGCGCCTTGGCGGCGATCGGGTGCTTGTCGACCCAGGCCGCGCGCATGGCGAAGGCCTTCTCCGGATGGTCCTTCCACAACTCGCCGGTGGTGAGCGCGGTGTAGCCGATCCCTTGCGTGATGAGCTGCGCGTTCCACGGCTCGCAGACGCAGAAGCAGTCCATCGTGCCGACCTTCATGTTCGCTACCATCTGGGGCGGCGGCACGACGATGGTCTCGATGTCCTTGTCGGGGTCGATGCCGCCGGCGGCGAGCCAGTAGCGGATCCAGAGGTCGTGGGTGCCGCCCGGGAAGGTCATCGCCGCCTTGACCGGCTTGCCCGAGGCCTTCTTCCGCTCCAGGGCCGCCTTGAAGGGCTTGGCGTCGAGGGCGACCTTGTCGGGCATGTACTCCTTGCCGACGGAGATGCACTGCCCGTTCAGGTTGAGCCGAGCCATGATGTACATCGGCGTCGGCTGATTGTTCTGCGTCACCCGGCCGGCCGTGATCAGGTAGGGCATCGGCGTCAGGATGTGGGCGCCGTCGATGCCGTTGCCCTCGGAGCCGAGCACGAGATTGTCGCGGGTGGTGCCCCACGACGCCTGCTTCATCACCTCGACGTCGGGCAGGCCGTACTTGGCGAAGATGCCCTTCTCCTTGGCGACGAAGAGCGGGGCGGCGTCGGTCAGCGCGATGAAGCCGAGCTTGGCCCCCTTGACCTCGGGGCCCGCGCCCTGCGCGAAGGCGCCCCCCGGCAGGGCGAGGCGCACGGCGGCGGCGAGCGACAGGGCACCGGCCGCGCCCTTGAGCAGGCCGCGGCGGGTGCCGGTGCCGGACGCTTCGGCGAGGGGGGACCGGTCGAGGGTGGATTTCGGCTCGTCGTTACGCATCTGCGGCAGGATCCTGACCTTGAAAACTACGCCGGCGCCCGCCGATCCGCGCACGAACGCGCCCCGCTGCCCGGAAGGATCTTCGGGGCGGAGCGGATCGCATCAGCGGCGTTGCTGGCGGAGGCGGTGCCGTCTCCATTGACGGACGGTGCAGCTCAGCAGGTTTCGTGCCAGGCTAGCGCAAGTGAAGACTGGCCGAGGCTCGGCGCAAACCTGCCGTCGCATTGAGCTTTTCGCCCCGGGACATCCCTTCGCAGCGCACAAAAAACGCGCGCCGGCGCCGGGATTACGGATCGTGTCGTAATCGTGCGCCATTTCGCGAAACGCCGCGGTTTCGACGGGCGGGATGCTGTGCAAACGCGGCGCGCTCGACTAACCGGGGCGCACGTCAACACCGCGCGGCCGCGAACGATCATGCTCCAGACCACGCCGTCCCCCCTGTCGGCCCGCCGGGTCCTCGCCGCGAGCTTCGTCGGCACGGCGATCGAGTTCTTCGATTTCTACATCTACGCCACCGCGACCGCGCTGGTGATCGGCCCGGTCTTCTTCCCGCCCGGCGAGCCCGGCGTGCAGCAGCTCAGCGCCTTCGCGACCTTCGCGATCGCCTTCCTGGCGCGGCCGGTGGGCGCGGCCCTGTTCGGGCATTTCGGCGACCGGGTCGGGCGCAAGGCGACGCTGGTCGCCTCGCTGCTGATCATGGGCGTCTCGACGGTGCTGATCGGCTGCCTGCCGACCTACGCCACCGCCGGCTGGTGGGCGCCGGCGATGCTGTGCCTGCTGCGCTGCGGCCAGGGCATCGGCTTCGGCGGCGAGTGGGGCGGCGCGGCCTTGCTCGCGGTCGAGAACGCGCCGGCGGGCCGGCGCGCCTGGTACGGCATCTTCCCGCAGCTCGGCGCGCCGGTCGGCTTCATCCTGGCCAACGTCAGCTTCCTGGCGCTCAGCTTCGGCCTGAGCGCGGACAGCTTCCAGGCCTGGGGCTGGCGGCTGCCGTTCCTGGCCTCGGCCGCGCTGGTCGGCGTCGGCCTCTACGTGCGGCTCAAGCTGAGCGAGACGCCGGCCTTCAAGGCGGCGCTCGCGCAGGCCAAGCCCGAGCGCGTGCCCTTCGCCGCGATGGTGACCGGGCACGGCCACGCGCTCGTGGTCGGCACCCTGGCGATGGTGGCGGTCTACGCCGTGTTCTACATCTCCACCGTCTTCGCCCTCGGCTACGGCACCGCGGCGCTCGGCTACGCGCGGCCGGCCTTCCTGCTGTTCGAGTGCATCGCCGTCTGCTTCATGGCGCTCGGCATCGCGCTCTCCGGCGCCAACGCCGACCGCTTCGGGCGCCGGCCGGTGCTGATGGCCGGCATGGTGGTGGCGTTCGGCCTCGGCGGGCTGCTCGGGCCGATGCTCGGCTCCGGCTCGGGCGCGGTCGTCCTCGCCTTCCTCTGCCTCAGCCTGTTCACGATGGGCTGGATCTTCGGGCCGATGGGCGCCCTGCTGCCGGAGCTGTTCCCGACCCGGGTGCGCTACACCGGCGCCTCGGTGACCTACAACCTCGCCGGCATCGTCGGGGCCTCCGGCGCCCCCTACATCGCCCAGCGCCTGGTCGACTGGGGCGGGATCGCCTGGGTCGGCGCCTACCTGGCGGTCACGGCGGTGATCAGCTTCCTCGCGGTGCTCGCGATGCCGGAGACGCTGCGCAAGGGCGTGTGAACGGCGACCGTCGGCCGGCCGGGCTCCTGCGCCCGGTCAATTCCGCTTGTCGAGGGGCCGCCCGAGGAGGCGCGCGAACTCGGCCTCGATCTCCTCCACCGAGAACGGGTTGGCGGCGGGCTTCGGAGGCGCCGAAGCGGGTGCCGGCGGGGTCTCGACCTTCGGCGCCTCCGAAGCC
>NZ_VRVH01000071.1:0-20864 GCF_008040095.1 Methylobacterium sp. WL6
CGCCGGAATAGGATGCGGGGGGAGGGCGGTCAAATGCCCGCGCCGCCGCCGCCGCGGCAGGTCCTAGAACGCCGTGCGGCTGCGGATCGCCGCCGTCAGCGTGCCCTCGTCGAGATAGTCGAGCTCGCCGCCGACCGGCACGCCGTGGGCGAGCCGCGTCACCGTCAGGCCGAGGTCCTTGATCGCATCGGTGACGTAGTGGGCCGTGGTCTGCCCGTCGACCGTGGCGTTCAGCGCGATGATGATCTCCTTCACCTCCGGCCGGGCCGCCCGCTCCACGAGGCTGGCGATGTTGAGGTGCTCGGGCCGGACCCCGTCGAGGGCCGAGAGCACGCCGCCGAGCACGTGGTAGCGCGCCTGCACCGCGCCCGAGCGTTCCAGCGCCCAGAGATCGGACACGTCCTCGACCACGACCAGCAGCGTCGGGTCGCGCGACGGGTCGCTGCAGATCGTGCACGGATCGCAGGTGTCGACGTTTCCGCATTCGCGGCAGACGACGATGCGCTCGACCGCGACCCGCATCGCGTCGGCCAGCGGCGCGAGCAGCGTGTCCCGCTTCTTGATGAGCTGCAGGGCCGCCCGCCGGGCGGAGCGGGGCCCTAGGCCCGGCATCCGCGCGAGCAGCTGGATCAGGCGCTCGATCTCGGGGCCGGCGACGGCTTGCGGCATGAACGGTTCGTTTTCCTGGGCGGGGCCTGGGCGGGGCCGGGTCGGGGCGGGAGCGCCCATGCGATACCGCCGAACGCGGCCGGGATGAAGGCGGCGTGGGGTCCCACGCGGCGGCGATGCGATGCGCTCGGGTGAACGGTTTCCGGCCCCCTGACAAGCGGCCCTCGTCTGTCCCCCTCCACCCTTCGTCCAAGTTGACGGCGAAAGCTTGCCGCCTATCCAAGACGAGCCGGGAGCGGCGAACCTGCGTGCGGCGGTCCTGTACGACCGCACGGACGCTCCCATGATCCGGCGCCTGGCGCGCCCGGAGCAGCGACACGGCGCGAGCAGGGGCCCGGGAGAGAGACCTTGAGCAACATCGGCGATCATAACGCGGCCCACGGCGCGGAGGCGATCGGCCTGCGCAACCTGAAGGCCGTGCACTGGAACCTCGAGGCCCCGCGCCTCTACGAGGAATCCCTCGCCCGCGGCGAGAGCCGCCTGGCGCGCGGCGGCGCGCTGGTGGCGACCACCGGCAGCCATACCGGGCGCTCGCCCAAGGACAAGTTCGTGGTGCGCGACGCGAGCACCAAGAACGAGATCTGGTGGGAGAACAACGGCGCGATCACGCCCGACCAGTTCGCCGCCCTGCTCGCCGACTTCCAGGCCCACGCCGAAGGCCGCGAGCTGTTCGCGCAGGACCTCTACGGCGGCGCCGACCCGGCGCACCGGGTGAAAGCGCGGGTGTTCTCGGAATTCGCCTGGCACTCGCTCTTCATCCGCAACCTGCTGATCCGGCCGCCGCGCGCCGAGATCGCAGCCTACGTCCCGGACATGACCATCATCGACCTGCCGAGCTTCCAGGCCGACCCGGCCCGCCACGGCTGCCGCTCGAAGACCGTCATCGCCATCGACTTCACCCGCAGGATCGTGCTGATCGGCGGCTCGGCCTATGCCGGCGAGATGAAGAAGTCGGTCTTTACCTACCTGAACTACATCCTGCCGGGCGCCGGGGTGATGCCGATGCACTGCTCGGCCAACGCCGCCCTCGACGCCGAAGGCGGCTCCGCGATTTTCTTCGGGCTGTCGGGCACCGGCAAGACCACGCTCTCCAACGATTCCTCGCGCAAGCTGCTCGGCGACGACGAGCACGGCTGGAGTTCGGACGGGATCTTCAACTTCGAGGGCGGCTGCTACGCCAAGACCATCCGGCTCTCGCGCAACGCCGAGCCCGAGATCTACGCCACCACCGAGCGCTTCGGCACGGTGATGGAGAACGTGGTGATCGACCCCGAGACCCGGATTCCGGATTTCGACGACGCCTCGCTCACCGAGAACACCCGCTGCGCCTACCCGCTCGACTTCATCGCCAACGCCAGCGACACCGGCCGGGCCGAGCACCCGAAGAACATCGTGATGCTGACCTGCGACGCGTTCGGCGTGATGCCGCCGATCGCCAAGCTCACCGGTGCGGAGGCGATGTACCACTTCCTCTCCGGCTACACCGCCAAGGTCGCCGGCACCGAGCGCGGGCTGACCGGGCCCGAGGCGACGTTCTCGACCTGTTTCGGCGCGCCGTTCATGCCGCGCCACCCGAGCACCTACGGCAACCTGCTGCGCGACCTCATCGCCCGGCACGACGTCGATTGCTGGCTCGTCAACACCGGCTGGACCGGCGGCGGCGTCGGCACCGGGCGGCGGATGCCGATCCGCGTCACCCGCCGGCTGCTCACGGCGGCGCTCGACGGCTCGCTGTCGAAGACCGAGTTCCGGCGCGACCCGTATTTCGGCTTCGCGGTGCCGGTCTCGGTGCCCGGCGTCGAGCCGCACATCCTCCAGCCGGTGAAGACCTGGGCCAACAAGGCGGCCTTCGCCGAGACGGCGAACCGGCTCGTCGGCATGTTCAAGGAGAACTTCAAGCGCTTCGAGCAGCATGTCGACGCGGACGTGCGCGCGGCCGAGCCGAACGCGCAGGCGATGGCGGCCTGAGGGGCTCGGGTCTTCCCTCCCCCTTGCGGGGGGAGGGAAGGGTACGCGTCCGACCGTCGCCTCAGCCCGGCTTGCGCTCGCTGAGGAACGTCTTCATCCGCTCGAGCGCGCGCAGGATGTTCTCGGCCGAGTTGGCGTAGGACAGGCGGATGTAGCCCTCGCCGTGCACGCCGAAATCCGGGCCGCCGATGACGGCGACGCCGGCCTCCTCCAGCAGGGTCGAGGCCAGGGCCTTGGCCTTCCAGCCGGTGCGGCCGACGTTCGGGAACGCGTAGAACGCGCCCTTCGGCACGATGCAGGAGACGCCGGGCAGGTCGTTGAGGCCGTCGACCACGATCGTCCGCCGCCGGTCGAACTCGGCGACCATCTCGGCCACGCAATCCTGCGACCCGTCGAGCGCGGCGATGCCGGCCCACTGCGTCGCCGCGTTGACGCAGGAATGGGCGTTGACCGCGAGCTTGCGCGCCGCCTCGTAGAGCGGCTTCGGCCAGACCGACCAGCCGAGCCGCCAACCGGTCATCGCGTAGGTCTTCGAGGCGCCGTCGAGGTAGATCAGCCGGTCGCGGATCGCTTCGTACTTGAGCAGCGAGTGATGCGCCTGCCCGTCGTAGGTCATGGTGCCGTAGATCTCGTCCGACATCACCGCCACGCCGGGGTGGTCGGCGAGCCCCTTCACCAGGGCGTCGATCTCGGCCTTCGGGGTCACGCCGCCGGTCGGGTTCGCCGGCGAGTTGACGATGAGCAGCCGGGTCCGCGGCGTGATCAGCGCCAGGGTCTCCTCGGCCGAGAAGGCGAAGCCGTTGCCCTCGCGGATCGGCACCGGGACCGGCGTCGCGCCGGTGAACTCGATCATCGAGCGGTAGATCGGGAAGCCGGGGTCGGGATAGAGGATCTCGGCGCCGGGCTCGCCGAACATCAGGATCGCCATGAACATGGTGACCTTGCCGCCGGGCACGATCATCACGCTTTCGGGTGAGACCTCGACGCCGTGGCGCCGGTGGATGTCGCGGGCGACCGCCTCGCGCAAGGGAAGGATGCCGGTGGCCGGCGTGTAGCCGTGATGGCCGTCGCGCAACGCCTGGATGCCGGCCTCGACGATGTGGGCCGGGGTCGGCATGTCGGGCTGGCCGATGCCGAGATTGATGACGTCGCGCCCCTGGGCCGCCAGCGCGTTGGCCCGCGCGAGGACGGCGAAGGCGTTCTCCTCGCCGATGCGTCCGAAGGCCGGAACGATCTGCATCATGGAAACGCCCTCGTGATTCGCGCAGCCGAGCCTCGCGATTGCCCGGCGCGCCGTCCTGCCCGGAACGAAGCCTGCTCTCTGCACGCCGCGTGCCGGGAGGGACGCAGCGCTCAGTTCTTGGAGCGCTCGGCCAGCTTGCTCGCGCCGAACGACAGCGCCACGGCGATGACGGCCAGGATCACGAAGGTCTTCACCGACGCGTAGAACAGGGCCGGCTCGATGCCGGTGTCGGTGTAGAGCACGAGGCCGATCGCGGCGAGCGGCAGCGAGATCAGGATGAAGAGCGGAACGAGCGGGTTCATGAACGGCACTCAGGTCGTGCGGGGCGGCGGCGCAGCCCTCGCGCTTGGACGGATCGCTCGTCCTTAGCATCCCGGCGTGGCCGTGGGGACACCCGGCGCACCGTTTTTTTGCCGCGCGATCGAGCTTGCCCGCAGCCCGGTTCGACAAATATCGGCGGGGTGGCAACGCGAACATTTTTACGAGATCGATCGGCGTTGCTAAGAAAGACGCAAGTCTCGGCGTCTATGTTCGCCCCTAACAAGGGGAAACCGAATTGATGCGCTCACCTGTGTCGAAGCCGCGCTCGATCATGTCGGATCGCGCGCAGATTGACGCGCTGGTGCTGCAGATCGGCAGGCTGGTCCGTCATCGCGGCTACGTCCGGACGAACGTCGCCAGCGCGATGCTGCTCAAATATCTTCCCTCCGACGCCGGGTACGACTGGAGGGGGGAGGCAGGATTGCAGGTCCGTTTCCACGAGGCCGGCCTGGACCTGAAGACCCTGGAATACCTCCTCACGAGCGCCCGTCTCGAGATCACGCACATCCAGGAACGCGCCCGCTGACGAGCCTGGGGCGGCGCCGCCGTCACGCCGGCACCCGCACCGTCGCCCGCAGGCCGCCGAGCGGGCTGTCGTGGAGCGAGACGTCGCCGCCATGAGCACGGGCGATGTCGCGGGCGATCGACAGGCCGAGGCCCGAGCCGCCGGCATCCTGCCGCGCATCGTCGAGGCGCACGAACGGCTTGAACACCTCCTCGCGGCTCTCGAGCGCGATGCCCGGGCCGTCGTCGTCGATCGAGACGAAGAACGCCCGCGCCTCGGCCCGGCCGGAGATCGCCACCGTCTCGCCGTAGCGCGCGGCGTTGGCGGCGAGGTTGAACAGGCAGCGCCGGAACGCGTCCGGCCGGACGGTGACCGAGGGCGACCCGGCCAGCTCGAAATCCGAGACCTGGGCGCCCAGGCGCTCGACGTCGGTGCGCAGGTCCTCCAGCAGGGCGCGCATGTCGGTCGGCGCCGCGTTCTCGGCCGAATCACCGCGGGCGAAGGCGAGGTAGCCTTCCAGCATCCGGCTCATCTCGTCGACGTCGCGCGAGAGCTCGTCGATCTCCGGGGTCTGCTCGATCAGGGCGAGCGAGAGGCGGAACCGGGTGATGATGGTGCGCAGGTCGTGGCTCACGCCGTTGAGCATCGTCGTGCGCTGCTCCATCGCCCGCTCGATGCGGCGCTTCATCTCGATGAAGGCGTGGCCGGCCTGGCGGACCTCGCGGGCGCCGCGGGGGCGGAACTCGATCTCGCGGCCCTTGCCGAAGCCCTCCGCCACCGCGGCCAGCCGCAGGATCGGCTTGATCTGGTTGCGCAGGAACAGGATCGCCACGCCGAGCAGCACCATCGACGAGCCGATCATCCAGACCAGGAAGATGTGCGAGTTCGAGGCGTAGGCCTGCGAGCGGCGGGCGGTGATGCGCATCACCCCGTCGGGGATCGCGACGCGGATCTCGATCAGGTTCGAGCGCCCGACGGTGTCGATCCAGAACGGCCGGCCGATCTGCCGCTTCAGCTCGTCCGACAGCGCCTCGTCGAGGATCGAGAAGAACGGCCGCGGCCCCGGCGGCGGGATCTTGGCCCCCTTCAGGATGTCGAGGTCGAGGTTCAGCCGCTCGCCGGCGATGCGCGAGAGCGTCTCGGCGTCCTTGTCCTGGGGATAGACCTCGTAGATGTCGATCAGGGCCGCGACGTCGGCGGTGACGGCCGAGGACAGGCGCTTGGTCACCAGCTGCCAGTGCCGCTCCATGAAGGTGTAGGCGATCACCGATTGCAGCAGCACCACCGGGGCGATGATGATGATCAGCGAGCGGGCATAGAGCCCCTTCGGCAGCAGGTCGCCGATGGCGCGGGCGAGCCGCTTCCACAGGGTGCGCGGGCCGCCCAGCCGGCGCTGGGCCGGGCGACGCACGGTCGCGAGGTCCGGCGCGGTCATGCCGGGCACCGTGCGGTGCGGGGTGCTGTCGTGCCGGGGAATGTCGGGGCCGGCGGGAGGCGGCGCATCGGGCGAAGGTCCGGGCGGAGGCCCCGGAAGCGGGACGTCCGTCTTATGCCACTCCCGACGCGCCGCTCCAACGCGCGCTCGGTCCGACGCTGATCAGGATGCCGGCGCCGAGCAGCACGAGGCGGCCGTCAGGCCGTCCTCGCGCACCTCGTGCGTACCGGCCTCGGTGCTGCGAATCCGATAATTCGGCGCGCCCGCCTCGGCCGGCAACAGGCCGATCACCTCGAAGATGCGGTTGCCGTTTCGCGCCGCCGCGAGGTCGCGGCGACGCACGAGCTGCCCGAGATGAAACTTGTGGCCCATGTCGTGCTCTCCCACTGTCGCGCTCCCTTACGCGACGCGGGGCGGCTTCGGTTTCGCTTCGGGGATCGGCGAACGCGAGAGACTGAGGATCGTCCGCTGCGGACGCCCCGACTTCTGGGCGATCTCCTCGTCCTGTGCCGAGATCACCTCGCGGGCCGGCTCGTCGCCGTCGAGACCGCCGAGGATCTCCATCGGGACGCGGCGGTTCGAGGCTTGCGAACCGTCCTCGTAGACGACGTCGAACAGCACGGAGCCTCGCTCCTGCGGCCTTTGCCTGGTGCGCTTACTCATTGCCTGCTTGGGGTTGGGGTCAACGTGAAACGCCGCCCAGGGATGGAACGGCTCCCGATCGATGGGCGGACCGGGGCGGGAGACGCCACCCGGCCCGTCAGCGGGAGCCGCATGCGGCTGGCGAGAAGGGCCTCGGCCGGCATCGAGGCTGAGATGGCGCAGGTCCGCGCGTTTGGCAACGCACGGCACGTCCGCGCGCCTTGCAGACGTCCGCGCGCGAGACGCCGAAGGCGTTGGGGCCGTGTGCGGCGACCGTTCGCAGCCGCCGTGGCGAATCAGCCGGCGAGGGAGAGCTCGCTCTCGTTGGCGGCGCGCTCGCCGGCCGAGGACTTGATCCGGTAGCAGGGCTCGCCGGTCCGGTCCTCGGGCATCAGGCGGACGATCTCGCACAGCAGGCCCGAGGCATCGTCCTTGACGGAGCCGAAGCCGCCGCGCGACTGACGGACACGCTGGCCGAGCTTGAACTTGTGGGACATCGTACATCACTCCTGATCGCCGCGACGCCGGCTGCCGGACCCGGGGCGGGTGCGACGTTCGAAGTGACGGATTCGGCTGGGTCGGGTGGCGCCGGCCCGCCCGCCGCGGCCTGAGCCGTGTCGGTCGGATCGTCGCCGGGGCTCGGCTGCGGGCCTACTTGCGCGCGCGCAGCTTGCGCGCTGCGAAGCGGGCGTCGCGCGCCTCTTTCTGCTCGGCGGCCAGGGCGGCCTGACGCTCTGCCTTCTCGGCGGCAATGCGCAGCACCTCGGCGGCCTCGAACTCGCGTTGGGCCTTCGCCTCGGCGACGCGCTGGATCTCGGCGGCGACCCGGGCGGCCTCGCGCTCCTTGTTGCGCTCCTCGCGGGCCTCGATCACGGCCTGACGCTCGGCCTGGCGGGCGACGACGGCGGGATCATCGGCGGCCGGCCGCGAACGATAGCGCGCCAGCATCGCTTCCCGCGCCTTCGCAGCGGTCTCGAGCCGGTCGGAGAACTGGTTGTCCTTGGATTGATTCACACAAGATCCTTATGCGCCCCCGGCCCCATGCCGGCTGCGGTCAGACAGGTCGGACCGAATCGCAAGGCTCGCGGCCCATGACGCTCGGCGGATGGCGGCCGCCCCGCCGTGGCGGGACGCGGTCGGCGATGAGACTCGCTCATCGCGCTTCGGTCGCAACGCTCCGAAAACGCGCGAAGCCGTCCCGGGTGGGACGGCTTCGACGACGATCCGAGGCGAACTCGGTGCTCAGGCGGCCTGGAGGCTGCCGGCGGACTGCTTGCCGCTACGACGATCGGTCTCCATCTCGTAGGAGATCTTCTGGCCTTCGGTCAGGCCGCGCATTCCGGCGCGCTCCACAGCCGAGATGTGCACGAAGACGTCCTTGCCGCCGTCATCCGGCTGGATGAAGCCGAAGCCCTTCTGATCGTTGAACCACTTGACGGTGCCGGTGCTCATAGAAAATTCCGTATCTTATCAGTCGTCATAATTCGACCGGCGCATGTGAATCACGCGCCAGGTCGCGGGTCGTCGAAATGTGGGAGAAAATCAGCGCACGTCCATTACGGACGGAACGGCCGGATATCTGGCCAGAGATCGATGTTGTACTTTTTGCACACTCGGCGACATTTAGCAAACACCGCGTGCGACAAACACGAAAGCGCGCGTCTCGATCCGAGAACCGCACGGTGGGTCGACGGCAAATCGTTCGGCGGGAATGCGGGAAAGCGTGCTAGGCTCGGGTCATGCCCGCCACGCGCTCGTGCGGACGGTCTCTTCCTTCGAGGTGGACATGGCGCGCATCCCCGAGACCGGTGACTCCTCCGTCGTTTCGATGGCGGAATACGACAAGCGCGCCAAGCGGATCTCCGGAAACACGAGCGAGATCGCCGAGGACCTGAAGAAGAGCCGCCAGGCGACGAGCCTTCGCCTGATCGAGACCGCCGAGCGCAAGGCCTCGACCCCGCGCCTGACGCTCGTCGGCTCCGGCGAGGAGCCGGCCGGCACCGACTGATCGGCCCTTGGCGCGATCGGAGCGGCCGGACGTATCAGCAAGCCCGCGCGTCGCGTTCGCGGGGGCTGAACGTACGATCCCGGAGGCATCGCGCGATCGCGGACGAGCCGCTACGGCAGCGCCAGGCTGCGGCGGGCCCGGCGGCGCTGCAGCCACAGGCTCGCCGCGAGCGCCGTGCCGATCACCACGGCCGACACCGCCGTCGTCAGGCTTCCCAGCGCGTAGATCTCCGGCGTCGTCACCGTGGTGGTGAGACCCTGGAGCTCGAGCGGCAGGGTGTTGCGCCCGCCGATCGCCTGGCTGGTGCGGGCGAGCTCGTCGAAGGACAGGGTGAAGCCGAACAGGGCGACGCCGACCAGGGCCGGCGCCAGGATCGGGACCACGACGTGGCGCAGCGTCTGCGCTCCGGTCGCGCCGAGGTCGCGGGCGGCCTCCTCGTAGGCCGGATCGAACCGGTTGAAGACCGCGAACATGATGAGAAGGCCGAAGGGCAGCGTCCAGGTCAGGTGCGCCCCGAGCGCCGAGGTGTAGAGCCCCATGGCGGTGCCGTGGTCCTGCAGCCATCCCCAGCCGGTGGCGGCCGCCAAAGCGTTGATCGCGTCGTCGACCAGACGGAACTCGAGGCCGATCCCGAGGGAGACCACGATCGAGGGCACGATCAGGCTGGCGACCGCGATGGCGAACAGGGCGTTGGCGCCGCGAAAGCCCTTGCGGAAGGCGAGGCCCGCGAAGAACGCCAGGACGACGGTGAGCGCCATCACCACGAAGCCGAGGCGGAGCGAGCGCCCGAACGCCGCCCAGATGTCGACGATGCCGCCGCCGGCCCAGAGCTTGGCGAACCAGTGCGTCGAGACGCCGTTCATCGGAAACGTCAGGCCGCCCTGCGGACCCTGGAAGCTCAGCGCCAGGATCGTCAGGGTCGGGCCGTAGAGGAACAGCACGTAGAGCGCGAAGAACGCGGCCAGCGCGGCGAAGGCCAGGCCTCGGGGACGATCGCTCACGCCGAAGGCTCCGTCATGGTCAGAGTTCCCGCCGCAGGTCGATCACCCGGGTGAGCCCGAGGATCATAATCAGCACGGCGGCGAGCAGCACCACGGCGTTGGCGGCCGCGGCCGGGAACTGCAGGTACGACATCTGCACCTGGATCACCTTGCCGACCGACGCGATCTGCTGGCCGCCCATCACGCCGACGGTGACGAAGTCGCCCATCACGAGGGTGAGAACGAAGATCGTCCCGATGGCGATGCCCGGCTTGCACAGGGGAACGATCACGCTCCACAGCGTCTGCCACCCCGTGGCCCCGGCATCGTAGGCCGCCTCGATCAGCGACCGGTCGATCCGCGCCATGCTGTTGAAGATCGGCACGATCATGAAGACCGTGTAGAGGTGCACGAAAGCCAAGGTCACCGAGAAGTCCGAGTACAGCAGACCCTCGATCGGGCTCCCGATCACGCCCATCCCCTGCAGAGTGTCGTTGACGAGGCCGTTGCGCCCGAGCAGCGGAATCCACGAGATCATGCGGATCACGTTCGAGGTCCAGAACGGGATCGTGCACAGCAGGAACAGCCCCATCTGCACGGTGCGCGAACGGACGTGGAAGGCGAGGAAGTACGCGACCGGGAACCCGATCAGCAGCGTGAAGGCCAGCGTCAGCGCGCAGAACTTGAGGGTCGAGAGATAGGTCCGCGCCGTGGTGCACGGGTCCGCGAGGTTGCCGCAGCCCTCGAACACGTCGCGGTAGTTCTGCAGCGTGAAGGCTGGGATGATCTCGTACTCGTTGTACTCCCAGAAGCTGACCATCAGCGTCAGCAGGAGCGGGATCGCGAGGAAGACCAAGAACACCAGCGCCATCGGCGCGGCCTGAAGATAGGCGAGGGGCCGCCGGCGGCGGGCCGGGGCGGCCTCGGCCCGAACCGAATTCGCCGGCACGTCGGCGAGGGCAGGAAGCGCAACGTCGCTCATCGCGAGCCCTCCGACCGATGCAGCGGGCGCCGTTCCCTTCCGCGTCCGCGGGCGACCGGTTCCACGGCGCCTGTCCTCGAATCGCGGGTTCCCTCTCCCGGACGGGAGAGGGGGCAGGGCGGTGCTTCGAACGATCCGTGCATAGACGACATGCCGAAGTGCGTGAGCGCCATGGCCTCGGCGAACGAGGGGCGCGGCGCAGCCATCGTCTTCACGCCGCGATGAACTCGTTCCACTTGCGGACCATGTAGGTGTTCTCGTCCATGACCGCGTTCCAGCAGGCGACCGCGCCCATGCGGGCCTCGAACGAGCCGCCGTCGCGGGTGGCGCCGGCCTTCTCGAGCAGGCCGCCGTCGGGGCCGTGGATGTCCTTCTCGGCGGGCTTGCCCTCCATCCAGTAGGCCCACTCGTAGGGCTCCATCTGGGTCTTGGCGGTCTCGGGCACGGCGGAATAGTAGCCCTGGCGGTTGAGGTAGGCGCCGGCCCAGCCGGAGAGGAACCAGTTGACGAAGTCGTAGGCCGCGTCGAGCTTGCGGCCGGTCAGCGTCTTCGGCAGGCCGAAGCCCGTGGCCCAGGCGCGGTAGCCTTCCTTCAGCGGCTGATAGGTGCAGGCGACCCCCTGCGTGCGCACCTTGGTGACGGCGGGCGACCACATCGACTGGATCACCGTCTCGCCGGACGCCATCAGGTTCACGGACTCGTTGAAGTCCTGCCAGAAGGCGCGGAACTGGCCGGCGCGCTTGGCCTCGATCAGCAGCTTGATCGTGCGGTCGATCTCCGCCTTCGTCATGTTGCCCTTGTCGGCGTAGGTGTAGTCGCCGGTGGCCTCCACCACCATCGCCGCGTCCATGATGCCGATGGAGGGGATGTTGAGGATCGAGGCGCGGCCCTTGAACTCGGGGTTCAGCAGCTCCTTCCAGCTGGTGATCGGGCGCTTGATCAGGTCCGGGCGGATGCCGAGCGTGTCGGCGTTGTAGGTCGTCGGGATCAGGGTGATCCACTCGGTCGGCGACGACGCGAAGGTCTTGCCCGTCTGGCCTTCGAGGTAGAACACCTTCTTCGGCGCGGTGCCCTGGTCGCCGATCGCCTTGCCGGCGATCTCGCCCTTGGTGAAGATCGGGGTGATCTTGTCGGCGTTCTTGATCCGGCGCGCATCCATGCCGAGGATGTTGCCCGAGGGGACGATCTTCTTCAGGCTGAAGAACTCGGTGTCGATCAGGTCGAAGGAGTTCGGCTGCGTCACCGCGCGCTTCGTCACCTCGTCGGTGACGACCGGGATGTACTCGATCGTGATCCCGAGATCCTCCTTCACCTTCCGGGCGATGTCGCCGGACTGGTTCACGGCGGTGCCGAGGTAGCGCAGCGTCACCGGCTCGGCCGCGTGGACGGCGGGAAACCCGGTGATCGGCCCGGCCGCGAGGGCGGTGCCGGCTCCCTGGAGCAGCGTGCGCCGCGTGAATCTGATGCCGTTGGTCATCGTCGTCCCTTTCTTTTCTTGATGCCGGTCGCGTCAGGCGTCCAGGCGGTGCGCGGCGGCGGGGTCCCAGCCGAGCGCCACGCGGTCGCCCGGCGCCAGCGGACGGCCGGCGAAGGTCGCGTCGTCCACGACCGCGCTCAGCCCGCCCGGCTCGGTCATCCCGTCCGCCTCGAGCGCCACCTGCACGCTGGCGCCCTGGTACTCGACCGCGAGGACGCGGGCCTGCACGGCGCCGTCGCCGGCCTCGGCCCCGAGCCGCATCCGGTCGGCGCGCACCGCGACCTTGCCCTCGGGCAGGGCGATGACGTTGTGGCCGCCGATGAAGCGGGCGACGAAGGCCGAGGCCGGCCGCTCGAACACCGTGCGCGGGTCGCCGGCCTGCTCGATCTTGCCGCCGTTCATCACCACGACGAGGTCGGAGAGCGCCATCGCCTCCTCCTGGCTGTGGGTGACGTGGATGAAGGTGAGGCCGAGTTCGGCCTGGATGCGCTTGAGCTCCACCCGCATCCGCACCCGGAGGAACGGGTCGAGGGCCGAAAGCGGCTCGTCGAGGAGCAGCACCTTCGGTCCGGTGACCAGCGCGCGGGCGAGCGCCACGCGCTGCTGCTGCCCGCCCGAGAGCTGCGCCGGAAGCCGGTCGGCGAGGTGCCCCATCTGCACGAGGTCGAGCATCGCGTCGGCCTTGGCGCGGCGCTCGGCCTTCGCGACGCCGCGCATCCTGAGCGAGAACGCGACGTTGTCCCGGCAGGTCAGGTGCGGGAACAGCGCGTAGCTCTGGAACATCATCGCCGTGCCGCGCTCCGCGGGCGGCGCGTCACCGACGGCGCGCGGGCCGATCACGACCTCGCCGGCGCTGACCGCCTCGTGGCCGCCGATCATCCGCAGCGTCGTGGTCTTGCCGCAGCCCGACGGGCCGAGCAGGCAGCAATAGGCGCCCGACGGGATTTTCAGGTCGATCGCATCGACGGCGAGGGTCGCGCCGTAGCGCTTGGTCAGCCCGATCAGCTCGACGTTCATGCGGTTCCTTCGCCCGGCACCCCTGCGGCGAAACCGGGGAGCAAGCCGCGGGCCATCCCGGCCACGCCGATGCCGGTAAAACGATGCGCCGCCTGCCGCGTCGCGCTCGGGCCCGGGGAATCGGGCATATGCACTCGGTCGCATGGACCCGGGCGCATGGAAGCGATGCCCTGCCCGCAGGCGGCCCCGTGCGGGCGCGCTTGTGGCGGCGGCCGCTTCGGTCTAACCCTCGCTGCCCCGAACACCCTGGATGCGAGACGGCCGGAGACGGCGCGTCGGTCAGCGCCCGCCGCCCGCGCGGCGGGTCCGCCGGAGTCCCACGAGTCCCATGTACATCGAACGCAAGGACGCGCCCGCGTCCCCGAAAACGCCCGGCGCCCGGGTCCTCGTGGTCGAGGCGCGCTTCTACGACGGCCTGTCCGACGACCTGCTCGAAGGCGCCCGCGCCGCCATCGCGGCGGCCGAGGCCGAGGCGACGGTCGTGACGGTGCCGGGCGCGCTCGAGATCCCGGCGACGGTGGCGATCCTGCTCGCAGCGGCCGAGACGGCCGGCACGCCCTACGACGCCGTGGTGGCTCTGGGCTGCGTCATCCGCGGCGAAACCGGGCATTACGACATCGTCGCCGGCGAGAGCGCGCGCGCGCTGATGGACCTGTCCGTCGACCTGCGCCTGCCGCTCGGCAACGGCATCCTGACGGTGGAGAACGAGGCTCAGGCCCAGGCCCGTGCCCGCGTCTCCGAGATGAACAAGGGCGGCGGCGCGGCCGAGGCGGCACTCGCGGTGCTGGCGCTCAAGCGCGCGGCCGCCGCTGCATGAGAGCCTGACGATCATGACCAAGATCAATCCGCGCAGCGGCGCCCGGCTCTCCGTGGTGCAGGCGCTCTACGACATGGAGATCTCCGGCAAGGGCGTGCTCGACGCGCTCGCTGAGTTCGAGACCTTCTGGCTCGGCAAGGAGATCGACGGCGTGCTGCACCCGGCGGCCGAGCCTGCCTTCTTCCGCGACCTGCTGCGCGGCGTGGTGGAGGAGCAGCGCACGATCGATCCGCAGATCGACCAGGCGTTGAGCCAGGGCTGGCCGCTCAAGCGCATCGAGGTGGTGCTGCGCGCCATCCTGCGCGCCGGCACCTACGAGCTGATGTTCCGCCGCGACGTTCCGGCCCGCGCCGCCATCTCGGAATACGTCGACGTCGCCCACAGCTTCTACACCGGCGACGAGCCGGGCATGGTCAACGCCGTCCTCGACAAGGTCGCGCGCCAGACCCGCGCGGCGGAACTGGCCGGCGCCAAGCAGGGGTGAGCGTCCGGTGAGCGCATCGCGCCCGACCGAGGACGCGCTGATCGCGCGCTACTTCGCGCCGCTCGCCGGTCCCGGCGCCGACGGCCTGCGCGACGATGCGGCGAGCCTCGCGCCGAGCCCCGGCCACGACCTCGTGCTCACCGCCGACGCGATCGTCTCCGGCGTCCACTACTTTCCCGACGACCCGCCCGGCTCGCTCGCGCGCAAGGCGCTCGGGGTGAACCTCTCCGACATCGCCGCCAAGGGCGCCGCGCCGCGCGGCTTCCTGCTCACGCTGGCTTTGCCGGCGGACTGGACCGAGGCGTGGCTCGCCGCCTTCGCCGAAGGGCTCGGGCAGGCGAGCCGGGCGTCCGGCTGCCCGCTGCTCGGCGGCGACACGGTGCGGTCGGGCGGTCCGGCGCTGATCGGCGTCACCGCGATCGGCGAAGTCCCCGCGGGGCGCATCGTGCGCCGTACCACGGCGCGGGTCGGCGACCGGATCTGCGTCAGCGGCACCATCGGCGACGCGGCGCTCGGCCTGCGGATGCGGCTCGAGCCGGATGCCGAATGGGTCCGGGCGCTCGATGGCGCATCGCGCAGCCATCTGGCCGACCGCTACCTGCACCCGCGGCCGCGGCTGGCCCTCGCCGCCGCGGTGCTGCGCTTCGCGACCGCGGCGATGGACGTGTCCGACGGGCTCGCCGGCGACCTCGCCAAGATGCTGGCCGGTGCCGGCGCGACGGCGACGATCGACACCGCGGCCGTCCCGCTCTCGCAAGCCGCCGCCCGCGTCGTCGATGGGAGGCCCGACCTGCTCGACGTCGCCGTCACCGGCGGCGACGATTACGAGATCCTCTGTACCGTGGCGCCCGACGACCTCGACGCGTTCCGCCAGGCGGCTTCGCTCGCGGGCGTGCCGGTCGCGGTCCTCGGCACCGTCGCCTCAGGCAGCGGACGGCCCGGCTTTCAGGGTGTCGACGGAGCCACGCGCGGTTTCGCGGCGGGCGCGTTCAGCCATTTCTGAGAAGGTCTCGGAGACCGTCCGAACCTGAGGCGCCGCGTCGTTCGGCAAACCCTCGGGCTCGCGGCCGAGCTGGCGCCGGACATCGTCGATGAGGGTGGCGGCGATGATCGGCGTCCAATGGGCGAGGTCGGCCCGCTGCACCGCCGTGCCGTCGGGATGCGCATCGTCCCGCTCCGCCGGGGCGGAGAGCGAGCGCTGGAGGACCTGAAGCAGCGCGCCATGCACGGACGGCGGCTGCATGCTGACGCGTTCCGCCACCAGGAACTGCACCGCGTTCGTCAGCACCTCGATCGTCGCTGCGAGCTTCGCCACCTGATCGCCACTCATCGTCGAGCACTCTTCGTTGATGCAACCGAAGGTAGTGCTCGTCATGGTTAACGGCCGGTAAACGTGCATCCCGCCGCGCGTCGCGGGGTCCGGATCGGACCACGCGCAAAACCCGGCCAACGATGAGCGGGCAGGCCGCAAATCAGAATTCAATGCTCATTGCTGCGTTGCAGCAAGATCTCGTGTCGAAATACAAAAGTGGCGTTTGCGCTCGACCGCGAAGTTTGGCAATCAAGTCTCGCACTTCTGGGAAGGAATGCCGAATCCGAGCCGTTCGTCCGGGCCCAAGGGCCAAGCTCGACAACATCAAGCCGACGCCAGGCATCACGAGAACAAGGGACGGGTGCATGACCGCTTTGCTGCTGATCATCCTGGGCGGGCTGTGCGCCGTCGCCTACGGCATCGTGACGATCAACGACGTGATGAGACGGGACGCCGGCACGCAGCGCATGCAGGAGATCGCCGCCGCGATCGCCGAGGGCGCGCAGGCCTATCTCAAGCGCCAATACGCCACCATCGGCCTCGTCGGCGTCGTGCTGTTCGCGGCTTTGGCCTTCTTCCTCGGGATCAAGGTCGCCATCGGCTTCCTCATCGGCGCGGTCCTGTCCGGGGCGGCCGGCTTCATCGGCATGAACGTCTCGGTGCGCGCCAACGTGCGCACGGCGCAGGCGGCCTCGACGTCGCTCGGCGGCGGCCTCGAGGTCGCGTTCAAGTCGGGCGCCGTCACCGGCATGCTGGTCGCGGGGCTCGCGCTGCTCGGCGTCGCCTTCTACTACCTCTATCTCACCCGCGGGGCCGGCCTGCCGCCGGCCAGCCGCGAGGTCATCGACGCGCTCGTCGCGCTCGGCTTCGGCGCCTCGCTGATCTCGATCTTCGCCCGCCTCGGCGGCGGCATCTTCACCAAGGGCGCCGACGTCGGCGGCGACCTCGTCGGCAAGGTCGAGGCGGGGATCCCGGAGGACGACCCGCGCAACCCCGCCACCATCGCCGACAACGTCGGCGACAACGTCGGCGATTGCGCCGGCATGGCGGCCGACCTGTTCGAGACCTACGCCGTCACCGTCGTCGCCACGATGGTGCTCGCGGCGATCTTCTTCGGCGGGCAGGTCGAC
Source organism: Methylobacterium sp. WL6 (assembly GCF_008040095.1). Taxonomy (NCBI): domain Bacteria; kingdom Pseudomonadati; phylum Pseudomonadota; class Alphaproteobacteria; order Hyphomicrobiales; family Methylobacteriaceae; genus Methylobacterium; species Methylobacterium sp. WL6. Next base: position 16,991 of record NZ_VRVH01000071.1, read on the forward strand.
GTCGCGGGCCGCAACGTGCTCGAGGCGATGATGATCTATCCGCTGGCCATCGGCTCGGCCTGCATCCTCACCTCGATCGCCGGCACCTACGCCGTGCGGCTCGGGTCGAACCAGTCGATCATGGGGGCGCTGTACAAGGGCCTGATCACCGCGGGCGTGCTCTCGGTCGGGGCCATCGCCGCCGTCAACCTCGCCCTGTTCGGCGGTTTCGCGACGCGCTTCACCACCTCCACCGGCGTCAGCTTCACGTCGGGCGGCCTGCTCGGCTGCGCGGTGATCGGCCTCGCGATCACCGCGCTGATCGTGGTCATCACCGAGTACTACACCGGCACGAACTTCCGCCCGGTGAAGTCGATCGCCGACGCCTCGGTCACCGGGCACGGCACCAACGTGATCCAGGGCCTCGCGGTCTCGCTCGAATCGACCGCGCTTCCGGCCCTCGTGATCGTCGGCGGCATCATCTCCACCTATGCGCTGGCGGGGCTGTTCGGCATCGCCATCGCGGTCACGGCGATGCTGGCGCTCGCCGGCTTCATCGTGGCGCTCGACGCCTTCGGCCCGGTCACCGACAACGCCGGCGGCATCGCCGAGATGGCGGGCCTGCCCTCCGAGGTCCGCAAGTCAACCGACGCCCTCGACGCCGTCGGCAACACCACCAAGGCGGTCACCAAGGGCTACGCGATCGGCTCGGCCGGCCTCGGGGCGCTGGTGCTGTTCGCCGCCTACACCTCGGACCTCGACTACTTCATCGCCAACGCCAGCGACACGCAGTACCGCTTCTTCAAGGGCGTCACGGTCGATTTCTCGCTGTCCAACCCCTACGTCGTCGTCGGCCTGCTGATCGGGGGGCTGATTCCGTTCCTGTTCGCCGGCATGGCGATGACGGCCGTGGGCCGGGCGGCCGGCGCCGTGGTCGAGGAGGTCCGCCGCCAGTTCCGGGAGAAGCCGGGGATCATGGCCGGCACCGACCGGCCGGATTACGGCCGCGCCGTCGACATGCTGACGCGGGCGGCGATCCGCGAGATGATCGTGCCCTCGCTGCTGCCGGTGCTGATGCCGATCGTGCTGTTCTTCGCGATCCAGCTCGTCGCGGGCAAGTCCCAGGCCTTCGCCACGGTCGGCGCGAGCCTTCTCGGCGTGATCCTCACCGGCCTCTACGTGGCGATCTCGATGACCTCGGGCGGCGGCGCCTGGGACAACGCGAAGAAGTACATCGAGGACGGCCATCACGGCGGCAAGGGCTCGGACGCGCACAAGGCGGCCGTCACCGGCGATACCGTCGGCGACCCCTACAAGGACACCGCCGGCCCCGCGGTGAACCCGGCGATCAAGATCACCAACATCATCGCATTGCTGCTGCTGGCCATCCTGGCGCATGCGTGAGGTCGCTGCCGGTCGATCCCATCTTCCTCCTCATCCTGAGGTAGCCGCGCGATCGGTCCTCGAAGGAGGCCTCCGGACCGCTCGGCGGCCTCTGGAGGGCGCCTTGGAGGGTTCCGCGTCGCTGCGGCACCTCGGGATGAGGTGTGGTCTCGGATGCGGGGCGGATCCGACGGACTTCAAGCAACCGTCCCGATCGCCTCGCAGCGAAACGCGCCGTACGCGCCGCGGGCCAGGCGCTCGGCCAGGGCCGGCAGGAACAGCGCGGCTTCCTCCGCCAGGCGCCAGGGCGGGTTGACCACGATCAGGCCGTTGCCGGTGAGCCGCGTGTCGTCGGGCCGGTCGATCATGAGGTCGAGGCGGAGCGCCGGGCGGGTCAGGGCGCCGTCCAGCGCGGCGACCATGCGGTCGACGGCGGCGAGGGTCTTGATCGGGTACCAGGCCAGGAACACGCCGGTCGGCCACTTCGCCACCGCCCTGGCCAGATGGGCGCCGAGCCGGTCGATCTCGCCCGGCACCTCGTAGGGCGGGTCGATCAGGACGAGCCCGCGGCGCTCGGGCGGCGGGATCATCGCGTTGAGGGCGGTCCAGCCGTCGAGGTGCAGCACCTTGGTGCGGGCGTGACCGTTGAAGCGCTCGCGCAGCACCGCGTGGTCCTCGGGATGCAGCTCGACGAACACGCCCTGGTCCTCGGCTCGCAAGAACTCGCGGATCAGCGCCGGCGAGCCGGGATAGGTGGTGGCGCCGTGGCGCGCCCGGACCGCGGCGACCGCGGCGCGGTAGGGGGCAAGCAGATCCTCCACGGCCTGCGGAAACGGGTCGTCGAGGCGTCCCCAGCCGTCGACCCACTCGGCGGTGCGCCCGGCTTCGTCCGCGGTGAGGTCGTAGAAGCCGAGGCCCGCATGGGTGTCGATCGCCCGATAGGGCGCCGGCTTGAGGCCGAGATGCGCGAGCACCCGCGTCAGCACAAGGTGCTTGAGCACGTCCGCGAAGTTGCCGGCATGGAAGGCGTGGCGATAGTTCATGACGGACGATCAAGCGGATCCGGCGGCCCGGGTCCAGCCGTCGGACCCCGAATCCGCCGAAAAGGCTCAGCGCGCGGCGCCGACCGTGATCTCGGGCGCGCGGCAATTGCCGCGCGCGACCTCCGGGCAGGCGGTGAACCCGCGCAGGTCCTTGGTGAAGCAGATCCGCACGTCCTGGAGCTGCCCGCGGGCGCAGGACACCGCCATCATGTCCGGCCGCAAGCCGGGGTTCGCGGTCACGAACTGCCGCGCGATCTCGATCGGCGCCAGGCGGCGCTCCGAACCCGAGTTCTTGAGGTCGTCGGGGATGGTCACCGCCAGACGCGCGGTGCGGGCGGCGTTGAAGTAGGCGGTCGGGTCGAGGCCGGAGCAGGTGCCGTGCTTGCGCCACTCGTAGCGGGCGAGCCCCTCGCTCGGGTAGACCTGGCCGGCGACCTCCATGGCCTGCGGTGTCGGCGAGCGCTGCACGGCCGAGCAGTTCTGCGGGTAGCCGCGGGTGTATTGCGGCCACAGCCCGTGCACGACGAAGCCGAGGCCGCGCCCGGCGGCGCATTGGCGGTCGTCGCGCTGGCCGGCGGTCTCGCAGTAGGTCGGGGACCAGGACAGGGCCAGGACGTAGAAGTCGAAGCCGCCGGGCGTGTCGTTGCCGCGGCCGAAGCCGCCGTAGTCCTGCGCCTGCGCGCTTCCGGCGGCCAGCAGGGCCGCCAGGGCGAGGCCGGCACGCGTCACGGGCGCGCCATGCGGCAGGCGGTGGCGTAGGCGTAGCTCAGGTCGCGGTCGAGGCCGTGGACGCAGAGCTCGACGCCCCAGGTCGCGCCGATGATGCCGAGGCTCTCGCGCACGGAGTAGTCGACCTTGCGGCGGACGCCGTCCGAGGTGGTCGCGGTCGCGGTGCAGAATCGCCGCGGGATGAAATCGAGACCCCACGGCCGCCACGCCGTCCGCTCGATCGTGTCGTAGGCTACGATCGTCAGGGACGAGTTCCAGAACTTCGCCTCCTTCTCGGCGAACTGCGTCGAGACCTTCTCCAGCACGCTCGAATCCTGGCAGGCCGGGATGTTGGCGTCGAAGGGGAAGGCGCGCTCCTCGGAAGGCTCGATGTCCTCCCGCGCCGAGCGGGCGAAGGCCGGCTGCAGGCAGCCGGCGAGGATGAGGCCGACGCCCAAAGCGACGGAGACGGCGTTCGAGCGCATGGCGGGTGCTTTCCGCGTGTTGTCCTGCATCCGGGGACGATGGCCCGGGGCACGCTCAAGTCAAGCCGGACGACCCGTCCGGCCACGCTTTCGCGGGCCGGTGGCGCACGGGAGGCACACCCGCCGGCCGGGTGACGCTCAGTAGATCGGCCCCGACGACAGCCCGGGCGCGGCGAGCGAGAGCGGCTCCTCGGAACCGCCACCCACGTCCTCCTCCGGCAAGGCCGCCGCGACGCGGGGCGCGGGACGTGCCGGAAGCGGGCGCGGCGCCGGGGC
>NZ_VRVH01000072.1:0-19387 GCF_008040095.1 Methylobacterium sp. WL6
GGCGCCGGCGCCGACACGCCCGCGCCACCGGCACCGGCGCCGAAGCCCGCCCAGTAACGCTGCGGGACGGAGCCGTCAGGGAAGGCGCCACGCGATCGGCGCCGACCCATGCTCGGCGAGCCACGCGTTGGCCCGGCCGAAGGGGTCCGAGCCGGGGAAGTCGCGCGCCCGGTTCAGCGGCGACGGATGGCCGCATTCGAGCACGCCGTGTCGCGATCGGTCGATCAGCGCGGCCCGCGCCCGCGCCTGTGCCCCCCACAGGAGGAACACGGCGGGCTCGGCGCGCGCCGAGACGGCCGCGACCGCCTCGTCGGCGAGCCTCGCCCAGCCGAACCGAAGATGCGCCCCGGCCTGGCCCGCCTCGACGGTGAGTGCGCTGTTGAGGAGCAGCACCCCCTGGTGCGCCCAGGCCGTGAGGTCGCCGCGCGTCGCCTTGCCCGGCTCGACCTCGGCCAGGATCACCTTAAGCGAGGCCGGCAGGCGCCGGGAGCCGACATAGGAGAAGGCGAGCCCGTTGGCGTCGCCCGGCGTCGGATACGGATCCTGCCCGAGGATCACGACCTTCACCGCGGGCAGCGGCGTCAGCGCCAGGGCGGCAAAGATGTTGCCGGGCGCGGGCAAGACCTGCGCGCCGGCTGCGATCCGTTCGTCGACCCGTGCCGCCACGATATCCGCCGCGCCCTCCGTGAAGAACGGCAAGGCGAGCCACGGGGATGCGCTTTGCCGGAACGCGGCGAGCGCTGCGGAGACGGTCGGTTCGGTCATCGGCCGATCAGGATGCGTTCGCCCTCGGTCACGGTGATCGGGGCGTGGCGGGCGACATAATCGATCACGGCGGTGGCGACGAGCCCGCCATCCGTCGCGCCGATCAAGGTCCGCCCCCGAGCCAGCACGCCGTAGCCGTTTCCCCCCTCGTAGAGGAAGTTGTTGGCGGCGACCCGGTAGGTCCGGGCCGGGTCCAGTGGCGCATCGCCGACGCGGACGGAGACGATCTTGTCGCCCGCCGGCGCATCGGGATCGACGCGGACGGTCAGGCCCGAGACCTGCGCGAAGCGGCCGGCCGGGCGGCCGAGCTCGCGAAACCCCGCCTCCAGCAGCGCGCGGACCTGGGCGCCGGTGATCGCCACCGACACGATGGTGTTGCCGAACGGAAGCTCGGTGAGGATGTCGTGCCGCGTCAGCATCGTGCCGGCCGGGTACAGGCGGTCGCCGCGCACGCCGCCGCCGTTCATCACCGCGATGTCGGCGCCCGTCGCCTCCCGCAGCGCGTCGGCGACGAGGCTCCCGAAGCTCGCCTCGCGGGCGCGCACGGAGACGATGCGGCTGTCGAGCGGATAGGCGGTCTCGCCGACCGGCACGTCGAGCCGGCGCGACAGGTCGCCCTCGAGCTTGCGCACGAGGGTCAGCGTATCCGGATCGGGTGCGACGGTCGCCGAATCGTGGATTCGGAAGCTCGGCCGCCACGTCACGCGCCGCGTGCCGTCCGCCGTCGAGACGCTGGCGTGGATGTCGATGGCGGTGACGTAATGCGCGTCGCTGCTCGACTCCGCGAGCACGCGGCGCCCGTCGTACTGCACCACGAGGTCGTGGTCGTGCCCCGACAAAAGGATGTCGGCATGGCCCGCCGCCAGCATCGCGAGATCGGTCGCGCGCGCGGTGTGGACGATCGCCACGACGAGATCCGCGCCGTCGGCGCGCAGCGCCTCAGCCTGCGCGGCCAGCGTCTCCAGCTCGGGCCCGAAGCGCAGATCGCCGCTCTGGGATTTCTCCGGCGTCGCGGCCAACGCGATGCCGGTGACGCCGACGTGCAGGCCGCCGAGGGTGAGCATCTGCCGATCGCGCAGGCTCGGCAACGGCCGGCCAGACCCGTCCCGCAGGTTGGCGGCGAAGCACGGGAAGGCGGCGGCGGCCATGCGCTCGCGGAAGACGGCGGGCCCGAAATCGAATTCGTGGTTGCCGGGGACGAACACGTCCGGCGGGGCGAGGTTCAGCAGGTCGACGATGTGGGCGCCCTTGTCGAACCCCGACATCAGCGAGGGCGACAGGGTGTCGCCGGCATGGGCGTAGAGCACCGGGACACCGCGGTCGCGCTCGGCCTTCACGATCGCATTGAGCCGCGCGAACCCGCCGCGCCCGTCGACCTCGCCCATCAGGTAGACGTCGTTGACGAGGAGCAGCGTCAGCGTCGGCTCGGGCGCCGTTGGCTCGGTCGCGTTCGCGATGGCGGGCAGGCCGGCCGAAAGGCCGGCGCCGATGCCGAGACCGAAGGTCTGGCGGCGATTGGGGCGAGGCATGGCGTTGCGTCTTGGCGGAAAAGCCCAGCCTACCCCCGCCGACGTGACGCGCGCACGACGGTCCTTAAAGCATCTTCGCGCGCGGTGAAGCCCGGCCCGCCCGCAGACGATGTCCTAGCGGGCCGAGAAGGTCTCGCGCACCGCCTTGGCGTTGCGGCGGACCATCGGCCAGATCCAGGCGCCGGAAGCGAGGTAGGCCGCGGCCGGCATCGGCTTTAGCTCCTCGGCGAGGCGCTGGGCGAGGCCGGGCGCGCGGATCGGCACCGGCGGCGCATCGGTCTTGCGGTAGACCACCGTCGTGTCCTCGCGCCAGTAATTGGTGTCGGGCACGAGGCCGGCGCGGCGTGCGGTGAGGTCGAAGGTGTCGCGCACGAAGCCGTGGACGTGGGCGAAGTGGAATCGCTCGTGCGGCGGCTTGCCGGTGGCGGCCATGTTTGGCACCGCGGCGTAGAGCACGCCGTCGGGCTTCAGCCAGCGTGCCAGCCGCTCCATCACGTCGGCCGGGTCGCACAGGTGCTCCATGACGTGGTGCGTGGTGATCACGTCGAACGTGCCCGGTGCGAACTGGTCGTCGGCGGCGTCGTCCAGCACCTCGACGCCGTGCGTCGCGCGGGCATAGGCGGAATAGTCGCGGCCCGGCTCGACGCCGATCGCCTTGCAGCCCCGAGCCCGGGCGGCGGCCAGGAACTCGCCCGATCCGGAGCCGAAATCGAGCAGGCGGGCGCCCGGCACCAGCTTCGGCGCGAGCAGTTCCGCCCGGAACGCCGCCTCGCGCGCCGAGCGCTTGAGATGGACCCGCGGCGGGCCGCCCGCGAAGGCGAGCTGGTAGTCGGCGCGGTAGGCGTGGGCGTAGTAATCCGCCAGCTCGGCCGGCGTCGGCATCGGGTCGGTGCGGATCAGGCCGCATTCGGCGCAGGCGATCGACTTCAGCGTCTTCAGGCGTCGATCGGTCTCCGCCACGGTGACGCTCTCCGTGGAGCCGCACAGATTGCAGGCCGTGGGCGCCCCCGTGTAGGGGTAGCCGGTGAACGGCATAAAGTGGTTCAGGAAGTAGCGGGGAGACTGCATGTCGCGCTCTCGTCGGCCGGACCTTCGCTGGCAGGCTTCGTGCTCTAGTTAGATATCCGATCCCGCACAACAGCACCGCCGTCATGCGGGCGCGCGGCCTCACCGTCGCCGCGCGCCCGGCGGCCCAGGACAGGAAGCGGCCGCCATGGCCGAGAACCTCACCATGAACGAACGCGTCGAACCGGCGTCCCTGTCGGCCGTCTCCACCGTCGAGCCGAGCCGTGCGGCCGGCGCGGGCACCCTTCCGGCCGATCACCCCACGGTCCGCTGGGGCCGTGTCGGCGTGTTGCTGATGAACCTCGGCACGCCGGAGGGCACGAGCTACTGGCCGATGCGCCGCTACCTCAAGGAGTTCCTGTCCGACCGCCGGGTGATCGAGGTGCCGCGCCTGATCTGGTGGCCGCTGCTCAACCTGATCATCCTGACCAAGCGTCCCGGCCCGAAGGGCAAGGACTACGCGAGCGTGTGGAACAACGAGCGCGACGAGGGCCCGCTCAAGACCATCACCCGCGGCCAGGCCGAGCGCCTGCAGGCGATGATGGGCGACAAGGTCGTGGTCGACTGGGCGATGCGCTACGGCAAGCCCGAGGTCGCCCTGCGGATCCAGGCCCTGCTCGATCAGGGCTGCGACCGCATCCTGCTGGTGCCGCTCTACCCGCAATACGCCGCCGCGACCTCGGCCACCGCCTGCGACCAGGCGTTCAAGGCGCTGATGCAGATGCGCTGGCAGCCGACCGTGCGGGTCTCGGCGCCGTACCACGACGACCCCGTCTACATCCGTGCGATGGCCGATTCGATCCGCGAGGGGTTGGCCAAGCTCGATTTCGAGCCGGAGGTGATCCTCACCTCGTTCCACGGCGTGCCGAAGAGCTACCTGCTCAAGGGCGACCCCTATCACTGCCAGTGCGTGAAGACCGGCCGCCTGATCCGCGAAGAGCTCGGCTTCTCGACCGAGCGGATGCGGACGACCTTCCAGTCGCGCTTCGGCAACGAGGAATGGCTCAAGCCCTACACCGACGAGACCGTGCAGACGCTCGCGAAATCCGGGGTGAAGCGCATGGCGATCGTCGCGCCGGGCTTCACCGCCGACTGCCTGGAGACGCTGGAAGAGCTCGACGGCGAGAACCGGCACTACTTCGAGGACAACGGCGGCGAGCGCTTCGCCTACATCCCCTGCCTCAACGACAGCGACCTCGGCATGAAGGTGATCGAGACCGTGGTGCGGCGGGAGTTGCAGGGCTGGGTCTGATCACCCGTATCGACCCGCACGACATCTTGCGAAGCCCCGGCGCCGGGCTATCATCCAGCCCTCGACACCGGGCGGGCCGGATCAGCAAGGGTGATGAGATGGCGTTCTTCATCGGGATCGCGTGTCCCTGGCTGGTCGTCGCGGTGCTCGACATCCTGGCGTCGCGCCGGCGCACCGACGAGCTGGCTGCACTCGGGATCGTCGGCGCCGCCCGCCCGGCGACCTCCTCCTACCTGACGCCCGACGTGAAGTGAGGCCGCGCTCGGTTCGGCGACGGCCGGGAGGTCGGCTCGCCTCGATCTAGGCGCGCGTGACCGAGAGACTGGCCTCGAAGCCGTGCTCGCGGTCGGTCTGCGCCTTCGGGAGCATGTCGCGAAGCTCTCGGACTTGGCTGGAGAGGTCGGCGTCGTTCGCCGGCTGGAACCAGCGATAGTGCCCTTGCCGGCCCGCTTCGCCTCGTAGAGGGCCTGATCGGCTTCCGGCAGGAGGAGCATCGGGTCGGTGTCCGCGTCGCGCCGGGTCGCGATGCCGATGCTGAGGCCGACCCGGACGACCAACCCCGTCGGCAAGGCGTAGGGTCGTGCCACCTCGGCGATCAGGCGGGTCGCGATCGCCGCGATCGTGCGCTCGTCGTCGGCATGGACTAGGATCGCGAACTCGTCGCCGCCGAGCCGCGCGACGTCGGCGGGATCCGGCACGCAGCCGCGGATCCGTTCGCCGACGGCCGTCAGGAGCGCATCGCCCGCCGGATGCCCGTGCTGGTCGTTCACCGCCTTGAAGCCGTCGAGGTCGAGGAAGAGCACCGAAGCGTTCCGCTCGGCCGCCTTGAGGCGCGCTTTGAAGGAGTTGCGGTTCGGCAGGCCGGTCAGGCTGCAGTGAAGGGCGAGGTGGCTGCTTTCCTGCTGGGCCATCAGCATCTTGAGGTAATCGATGTGGAGTTCCCGGTTGATGCTGATCGTTCCCCATAGATAGAGCGGGGCGATGAGCGCGATCGGCCACAGCCACGGCTCCGGCCCCATCGCAGCGCCGGCCGCGTAGGGCACGATGATCAGGACCATCTGCAGCTTGACCATGCGCGGCGAGCCGGGATTGCGCGCGCACATCGCCCCGACGATCCCGGTCGACAGCATGGTGCCGAACACGGCCAGAACGGGATCGCCCAAGCTCATGCAGAGGAAGGCGCCGACGCCGATCTGCGCGCATCACAGCACGCTGCCGGCGACGAAGGCATCGACGACGAGGGTGTCCCTCGGACGGCGGAGCGAGGGATCTCGGAGGATCCGCATCAACCGGCCGATGACGGCGAAACGGAACAGGACCAGGATCGTATCGACGGCCGCCCAGGCGAAGAATGCCGGGATCGGGTTCCGGTACGGCAGGATCGCGATGATGATCAGCCCGACGAGGGAGCCGGAGATCAGCGAGGACATTCGCCGGAACAACGTCCGCCGCAGCCCGTCGCTGATCTCGACGCAGACCGGCGCCGCGGTCTCGGTGAGCCAGATCATCGGTGCCAGGCGAGGCTTCAGCAGAACCTGCTCCGACGGCATCGCGATGATTTTCCTGCCGCCCCGATCATTGGGCACTCTTTCACACGATCCTTGCGAAAATGTTGATCCTTAGGCGCAAATTCCGTGCATGAGCGGTCCGTCATCACATCTCAGACGCGGCGAGCCGCGCCGAAGCCCGCGGCTGCCACGCTTCGGCGCGAGCGAACGTCGGGCGGCCGCCGCGGTCAGGGCTTCTTCAGCTCCTCGGAGGCCGGGGCCGGCGCGGCGATCGGCTTGCCGTTCTCGTCGAAGCGCTCGACCTTGGCGTCGGCGCGGAGCTTCAGGATCAGATCCTGTTGCGCCTTGCGGATCAGCGCCTGATCGATCTGCTCCTTTAGCTCGTCGAAGGTCGGCACGGGCTTGTTGCGCTTCTCCTCGACCTTGATGACGTGCCAGCCGAACTGGGACTTGACCGGATCGGAAACCTGCCCGGGCTGCAGCTTGAAGGCGGCGTCGGCGAATTCCTTCACCATCCGGTCCTTCGAGAACCAGCCGAGGTCGCCGCCCTCGGCCTTCGAGCCGGCATCCTTGGTGGTCTCGGCGGCGACCTTGGCGAAGTCCTCGCCGCCCTTGATCCGTGCGGCGATCTTCTTCGCCTCGGCCTCGTTCTCCACGAGGATGTGGCGGGCGTGGATCTCCTCCTCCGGCTTCATCAGCTTGGCGGACTGGTCGTAGAGCGCGTGGGCCGCCTCGGGCGTCGCCGCCTTCTTGGCCTCGCGCTCCAGGTGCTCGTCGAGGAGGAGCTTGTCGCGGAAGTAGGCGAGCTTGCGCTTGAAGTCCGGCGTGTCGCCGATCTTGGCGGCGTCCGCCGCCTGCGCGCCGACCTTGAGGTCGAGCATGTAGTCGACCAGCAGGCCCTTCTTCTGCGCATCGTCGACGCCCGGCAGCGACAGGGCCGGATCCTCGGCCGCCACCGCGATGTCGCCGGCGGTGACCGGGATCCCGTTCACCTTGGCGACGACGCTGTCGGGCGAGGGCAGCACCGCGGCGGCGACGGAGGGCTGCGCCGCCGGGGTCGGCGTCTGCGCGGAGGCGGTGCCGCCGAGCGCGAGCGCCAGGGCGAGCGCGCTCGCGCCGCGGAGGGTCTGGGTCTTCGACATGGCGTTGGCGTTCCTAGACGGTTTCGCCCCGACCCGTCGCGGCACGGCGCCGGACGGTCTCGCACGGGGCTTCGAGGAAGCGGCATCGCAGCCGCGGGAATCGGCGAGACAGGTGGCTCGCGTCGCACGCAAAGGCAAGGCGCAAGGGATGACGGAAATGAGGTCGCAGGAGCACGGCGCAGATGAGGAAAGGATGCGCGCGCGGTCCATCGCCGTCGCGTCCGCCCGTCCTCGCCCGTCACGGGGAAAGCATTCCGTTGACTCCGTTTCTTGAGCCTTCGTGAACGCGCGCCGGCACAGGCTTGCCGGATCGACGGAGGGGCGGATGCGCAGGATCTCGCAGATCGGATGGATCGTGCTCGCGGCTTCGACCGCTTTCGCGTTCGCGGCGACGCCGTCCTCCGCCGAGGCACGCGGGTTCCGCCTGCGCCTCGGAATCGGCAGCGCGTCCGCTGCGGCTCCGGTCCCGCCGCGCGCGGCCGAGCGCATCGCAAGCGCTGGCGTTCCCTTGCCGATCGCACCGCCTCGCGCGACGGAGCCGGCGTCGCCGCGGACGGAGCCGTGGACGCAGGCACGGGAGACGGTGCGTGGGCTGACGCCCGTCGCCGTCGCGCCCGTCGCCGTCGCGCCGATCGCGGAGCGTGCGAAGCCGTCGCCGCATCCGGTGCGGGTCGCCGGCCCGTGGTGCCCGTCGGACCGCATCGTCGGCGCCGGCGTGGGGTTCTGCGAAGTCAACTGACGCCGCGGGCGACGGCCGCCCGCGAACGGGCCGCGCGAGGCGGCACTGATTCGGATCCGGGCCGAAGCGCCTCTGCGCAGCCCATCGCGCGCCGGCCTCTTTTAGATGCGGCCCGCGATATTTACCTCTATAAGCCCGGCCAACTCAGCCAAGGCCAGCCGTCTGCGGGAGACCGCCGACGGGCTTTCCCGTTTGCAGGTTCACGATGCTCGGTGCCCTCGCCAAGAAGATTTTCGGCTCGTCGAACGACCGGCGCGTGAAGGGCTATCGTCCCCGCGTCGCGGCGATCAACGAGCTCGAAGCCGAGATCCAGGTGCTGTCGGACGAGGCCCTGCGCGGCCGCACCGACATGCTGAAGGCCGAGCTCGCGGCCGGCAAGAGCCTCGACGACATCCTCGTTCCCGCCTTCGCCACCGTGCGCGAGGCGGCCAAGCGCGTGTTCGGCCAGCGCCACTTCGACGTGCAGTTGATCGGCGGCATGGTGCTGCACGAGGGCGGCATCGCCGAGATGAAGACCGGCGAGGGCAAGACGCTGGTGGCGACGCTGCCGGTCTACCTCAACGCGCTGTCGGGCAAGGGCGTCCACGTCGTGACCGTCAACGACTACCTCGCCGCCCGCGACGCGGAGTGGATGGGGCAGGTCTACCGCTTCCTCGGGCTGACCGTCGGCACCATCGTGCACGGCCTCGACGACGAGCAGCGCAAGGAAGCCTACGCCTGCGACATCACCTACGGGACGAACAACGAGTACGGCTTCGACTACCTGCGCGACAACATGAAGTACGAGATGTCCCAGCTGGCGCAGCGGGGGCACAACTTCGCGATCGTCGACGAGGTCGACTCGATCCTGATCGACGAGGCGCGCACGCCGCTGATCATCTCCGGCCCCGTCGACGACCGCTCAGAGCTCTACGTCACCGTCGACGCGCTGATGCCGATGCTTGTGCCCTCGCACTACGACCTCGACGAGAAGCAGCGCACCGTCTCGCTGACCGAGGAGGGCAACGAGTTCATCGAGGACGCGCTGCGCGACGCCGGCATCCTCAAGGACGGCGACCTCTACGACGGCCACAACGTCACCATCGTCCACCACGTGAACCAGGCGCTGCGCGCCCACACGCTGTTCACCCGGGACAAGGACTACATCGTCAAAAACGACGAGGTGGTGATCATCGACGAGTTCACCGGCCGCATGATGCAGGGCCGGCGCTACTCGGAGGGCCTGCACCAGGCTCTCGAGGCGAAGGAGCGGGTGACGATCCAGCCCGAGAACCAGACGCTGGCCTCGATCACCTTCCAGAACTTCTTCCGCCTCTACGACAAGCTCGCGGGCATGACCGGCACGGCCTCGACCGAGGCCGACGAGTTCGCCGAGATCTACAAGCTCGAGGTCGTCGACATTCCGACCAACAAGGAGGTCGAGCGCGTCGACGAGGACGACCAGGTCTACCGCACCGTCGAGGAGAAGTACGCCGGCATCATCGAGGAGATCGAGACGGCGCATGCGCGCCACCAGCCGATCCTGGTCGGCACCGGCTCGATCGAGAAGTCCGAGTTGATCGCCGAGCTGCTCAAGAAGGCTGGCTTCACCCTGCTCGACTATTCCGATCCGAATGCGCTCACAGACGTCTACGCCGCCGCGCGCGAGGGCCGCGTCACCAAGCGCTTCGCGGTGCTGAACGCCCGCTTCCACGAGCAGGAGGCCTACATCGTCGCCGAGGCCGGCGTGCCCGGCGCGATCACCATCGCCACCAACATGGCCGGTCGCGGAACCGACATCAAGCTCGGCGGCAACGTCGAGATGCGCGTCGAGAAGGAGCTCGCCGGCCTCGAGGACGGCCCCGAGCGCGACGCCAAGGTCGCCGCGATCAAGGCCGAGATCGCCGAGAACCGCACCAAGGTGCTGGCGTCGGGCGAGCCGGCCGATCCGGAAGCCGGCCGCAAGAAGGCGTTGCCGGGCGGCCTCTACATCATCGGCACCGAGCGCCACGAATCGCGCCGCATCGACAACCAGCTCCGCGGCCGCTCGGGCCGCCAGGGCGATCCCGGTCGCTCGAAGTTCTTCCTGTCGCTGCAGGACGACCTGATGCGCATTTTCGGCTCCGACCGCATGGACGGGATGCTGCAGAAGCTCGGCCTCGAGCAGGGCGAGGCGATCATCCACCCGTGGATCAACAAGGCGATCGAGAAGGCGCAGCAGAAGGTCGAGGCGCGCAACTTCGACATGCGCAAGAACGTGCTCAAGTACGACAACGTCATGAACGACCAGCGCAAGGTCGTGTTCGAGCAGCGCCGCGACTTCATGGGCCAGGACAGCGTGTCCGAGACCGTCGAGGAGATGCGCCAGGCCACGATCGACGACCTCGTCGCGACCCACATCCCCGAGAACGCCTACGCCGAGCAGTGGGACGTCGCCGGCCTCCGCGAGCGCGTGACGGAGATCCTCAACCTCGACGAGCCGATCGAGGATTGGGCCAAGGAAGAGGGCATCGCCGACGAGGAGATGCGCGAGCGCCTGAAGAAGGCCGCCGACACCGCCTACGCCGCCCGCGCCGAGAAGAACGGTGCCGAGGTGACGACCTACATCGAGAAGCAGGTGCTCCTGCAGACCCTCGATCACCTCTGGCGCGAGCACCTCGTGACGCTCGACCACCTGCGCCAGGTGATCGGCTGGCGCGGCTTCGCCCAGCGCGACCCGCTGAACGAGTACAAGTCCGAGGCCTTCGACCTGTTCAACGGCCTCGTCACGCAGCTGCGCGAGCAGGTCACCAGCCAGCTCTCGCGCGTCGAGATCATGTTCCAGGAGCCGGAAGCCCAGGCGAACCCGTTCGGGCCATCCCCCGGCCTGCCGCAGATGTTCGCCCAGCACCTCGATCCGGTCACCGGCGAGAACGAGATGGACTATGCCGGCCGCGGCACCGGGAGCGACGGCGGCGGCGGGCCGGCCTACGGCTACGCCGCCCAGGGGCTGTCGGCCGACGGGGCCGTGCTGGAGCGCGACCCCGACGACGCGACCACCTGGGGCCGGGTCGGCCGCAACGAGCCCTGCCCCTGCGGCTCTGGCAAGAAGTTCAAGCACTGCCACGGCAGCTTCACGGCCTGAGCGCCTGCTCTCGTCACGGCGCTCCCGTCCGTAGGGTTCTCGTTCAGGGGCGCTCCACCCGCCCCGTCATCCCGGGGCGCTGAAAGGCGGGTCCGGGATGACCTGGGATGGGATGTGCGGGCGACGTTTCGTTCGGCCTCGATCGATAGGCGGCGGACGGTCGCCATCGCGAGAACCGGTGCGCCGCGGGATCCATCATCCATGACGACCGTCTTCATCGCGGGCGCCGGCACCGAGATCGGCAAGACCTACGTCACCGCGGCGATCGTGCGGCGCCTGTGCGCCGACGGACGCGACGTGCGGGCGCTGAAGCCCGTCGCGAGCGGCGTGCCGCCGATGGGCGACCCGGATTTTTCCGGCAGCGATACGGCGCAGCTCCTGGCGGCCCAGGGGATCGCGGTCACGGCCGCCGCCGTCGCGGCCTGCTCGCCGTGGCGCTTCGCGGCGCCGCTCGCCCCCGACCAGGCGGCCGCTCTCGAGGGCCAAGCGCCCGTCCTCGAGGACATCGTCACGTGGTGCCTGGAGCGGATGGAGGCCGCGACGGGCACGCTGATCGTCGAGGGCGTCGGCGGCCTGATGAGCCCGGTGACCCAGGAGGCGACCGGCCTCGGCTGGCTGTGGTCGCTCGCCTGCCCGGCGATCCTCATCTCGGGCAGCTATCTCGGGGCGATCAGCCACGCCCTGACGGCCTACGAGACCTGCCGGGCGGCCGACATCCCGGTCCTCGCCATCGTCGTCAACGAGAGCACCGGCGCGCCGACGCCGCCCGAGACGGTCGCCGAGGCGATCGCGCGCCACGCCGAGGTGCCGGTGATCGTCATCGCCCGGGATGCGCCCTGCCCGGATGCGCTCGCCGCCCTGATCTGACGTCGGGCCGACACACATTGACGCGATCGTCGGCGGCGATGCACGGTTCCGATGGACGGGCGCCGGGCGCCTGCTAGCGTCGCGCCGCGAAACGACGAGGGCGGGGCGTTCTGTGAGTGAAAGTCATGTCCGTGCGGAGGGCGGCGCCGAGCCCGCCGCCGCACGAAGGTTCCGCCCGGCCCTGCTGCTCGGGGCGCTCGGGGTCGTCTACGGCGACATCGGCACCAGCCCGCTCTACGCCTTCAAGGAGGCGGTGCGGGCCGCCAGCGGCGGCGGCAACGCCGACCCCATCGCGGTGGTCGGCGCGGTCTCGCTGATCCTGTGGGCGCTGATCCTGATCGTCTCGCTGAAATACGCGGTGCTGATCCTGCGCGCCGACAATGCCGGCGAGGGCGGCATCGTCGCGATGCTGGCGCTGCTGGGCGCGCGCCATGCGAAGCCGCGCTCGTGGAAGGCGCTGCTGCTCGTCGTCGGGCTGATCGGCGCGGCGCTTCTCTACGGCGACGGCGCGATCACCCCGGCGATCTCGGTGCTCTCGGCGATCGAGGGCCTGAAGGTCGATGCGCCGGCGCTCGGCCGCTACGTCGTGCCGATCACGATCGCGATCCTCGTCGCCCTGTTCCTGGTGCAGAGCAAGGGCGTCGCCTTCATCGGGCGGATCTTCGGGCCGGTGATGCTGCTGTGGTTCGTCGTCCTCACGCTGATGGGGATCGGCGGCATTCTGCACAAGCCGGAGATCCTGCAGGCGGCGAACCCCCTGAAGGCGGTGGAATTCTTGATCCATGCCGGTTGGCACGTGAGCTTCGCGATGCTGGGCGCGGCCTTCCTCGCGGTCACCGGCGGCGAGGCGATGTATGCAGACCTCGGGCATTTCGGCGCCCGGCCGATCCGCGTGGCGTGGTTTGCCCTGGTGCTGCCGGTCCTGGTGATCAACTATTTCGGCCAGGGCGCGCTGCTGCTGGCCTCGCCGGACGCGATCGAGAACCCGTTCTACCGGCTCGCGCCGGGCTGGGCGCATTACCCGCTGATCGGGCTGGCGACGATGGCGACGGTGATCGCCTCGCAGGCGATCATCTCGGGTGTGTTCTCGCTGACCCAGCAATCGGTCCAGCTCGGCTTCCTGCCGCCGATGCACATCGTCCAGACCGCCTCGGAGGAGCGTGGGCAGATCTACGTGCCGGCGGTGAACTGGCTCCTCGCCGCCGCCACCATCGCCGCCGTCGTGATCTTCGAATCGTCCGACGCGCTCGCCGGCGCCTACGGCATTGCCGTGTCGCTGCTGATGGCGATCACCACGCTGCTCGCCGCGCTGATCGCTCGCCGATGGGGCTACAACCTCGTGGCGATCCTGGCGGTGAACGGCTTCTTCCTGCTGATCGACCTCGTCTTCCTTGGGGCCAACAGCGTGAAGCTGTTCGAGGGCGGCTGGTTTCCGCTGGTGCTCGCCGGCTTCGTCGCGCTGATGATGCTGACGTGGCGCAGGGGCAACCAGCTGGTCGAGGAGGCCCGCGTCGGCCTGCGCCAGCCCGAGGACGTGTTCCTGGCCTCGCTCCAGCACCAGGACCTGGTGCGGGTCCGCGGAACCGGCGTGTTCCTGTCGGCGGCGATGCACGGCATCCCGATGCACCTGTCGCGGTTCGTCGAGCGCAGCCACGCCCTGCCGGAGCGGGTGATGATCGTCTCCGCCCAGTACGAGGAGACCCCGACCGTGCCGCGCGAGGAGCGCAGCCACGTGACGATCCTCGCGCCCGACTTCTACCGGGTGACCCTGCGCTACGGCTTCATGGAGGAGGCCTCGATCCCCGATGGGCTGGCCTGCGCCGTCGAGCACCGCCGCCTGCCGCCGCAGATGCTCGACGACCTCACGGTCTTCATCGGCCACGAGACCATCATCCCGAAGAACGACGACCGCGGGATGCAGCCCTGGCGCGAGAGCCTCTACGCCTTCATGCAGCGCAACGCCGAGCGCACCGGCGCCTTCTTCGGCGTGCCGACGCGGCAGGTGGTGGAGGTGGGGACCGAGATCGAGATCTAGCGGAGGATCCGCGCGTCGGTGCCGAAGCGTCCCGCCGGGCCGCCTCATCCCCCCGCCGGATCGAGACGTCGGGCCGCGTATCGGGCCCGACCCGAGCGTCGGGCGATCACGCTTTCGCGCGTGGCGGGGGCATTTGGAACCATCATGGGCGCTTGCCGTTCGGACATCCCGACAGCGTTCGGTCACGCTTCGCGGCGTCGTCGCGAGGCCGGGCCGGGATCGCTGAGCACACAGGGAGCGTCCCGATGAGCAGCACCACGGACAAGATCAAGGGCCTCGCCAACGAGGCGGTCGGCAACGTCAAGCAGGGTGTCGGCAACGTCACCGGCAACGAGAAGCTGCAGGCCGAGGGCAAGGCGCAGGAGCTGAAGGGCGAAGCCCAGAAGACCGTCGGCGACGCCAAGGACGGCGTGAAGGGCGCGGCCCAGAAGGCCGCCGACGCCGTCAAGAAGATCTGATCCGTCCAGCGCTCGGCACCGGGGCGGCTGCGAGCCGGCCCCGGTGCCCATCCGCGAAGACCGGCGCTGCCGGCCTTCGGATCACGATGCGAGGGACGAGATCATGAACCGGGATCGATTCGAAGGCGGCGTGCGCAACCTGCGCGGCCGCGCCAAGACCGCGATGGGTGCAGTCGGCGGGGATGCCGGACGCCAGCTCGACGGTGCCGTCGACCAGGCCGCGGGCGTTGCGCAGAACGCCTACGGCCGTGCGCGCGAGACCGCGCGGGACTGGCGTCGCGACGGCGAGCATTTCATCGACGAAGCGAGCGAGCGCGGCCGCGCCATCGCCGACGAGGCCGTGAGCCGCGGACGTCATTACCGCGGCCGGGCGGAGCACCATGGCCGCCACGTCGCGAAACGCGCCGAGGAGAACAAGGGCGCTACCCTGGCGATCGTCGCAGCCGCCGCATTCGGCCTTGGTTGGCTCCTGCGGACCGATCGCTGATCCATTCGGGGACGGGCGGTACGCGCCTGCAGGATGCGACGTTCAAGATCGTCGTTTCGTCGCCCGCCCGGCGCGTGCGACCGGTAAAAATGGTCTAAGGAACGGCGGACCGGGGGTGGCGATGCCCCCGAGCCCGCAGGCCCCACAGACCGAGACGAGGCGATGACCGGCTCCAGCACTCCGAACACCGTCCTACTGACCCCGTCCCTGACGCGGCCCGCTTCGCAGTTGGTCACCATCTTCGGCGGCTCGGGCTTCCTCGGCCGGCACGTGGTTCGGGCGCTGGCCAAGCGCGGCTACCGCATCCGGGTCGCCGTCCGCCGTCCCGATCTCGCCCTGTTCCTGCAGCCGCTCGGGAAGGTCGGCCAGATCGTCGCCGTGCAGGCGAACCTGCGATACCCCGATTCGGTCGTGCGGGCGGTCGAGGGTGCGGACGTGGTGATCAACCTCGTCGGCATCCTTCAGGAAACCGGCGCCCAGAGCTTCTCGCGCCTCCAGGCCGAAGGCCCCGGCTTGATCGCGCGGGCGGCGGCCAAGGTCGGCGCCGCGATGATCCACGTGTCCGCGATCGGCGCCGATCCGAACTCCGAATCGCGCTATGCCCGCACCAAGGCCGAGGGCGAGGCTGCGGTGTTCGCCGCACGACCCGACGCCGTCGTGTTCCGGCCCTCCCTGGTCTTCGGGCCGGGCGACAGCTTCTTCAACCGCTTCGCCAGCCTCGCCCGGTTCCTGCCGGTGCTGCCGCTGGCCGGGGCCGAGTCGCGCTTCCAGCCCGTCTTCGTCGGCGACGTCGCCGAGGCGATCGCGCTGGTTACCGACGGACGCGTGCCCGGCGGCAAGGTCTACGAGCTTGGCGGACCCGAGGTCGCGACGCTGGATCACCTCGTGCGCTACATGCTCGAAACGACGATGCGCAAGCGCATGGTGGTGTCGCTGCCGCTGCCGATCGCCAAGATCCAGGCCCGTGCCATGGAGATCGCCGACACCCTGACGTTCGGGCTGCTGCCGGCCGACCTCAAGCTCACCCGCGATCAGGTCGTTCTGCTGCAGAACGACAACGTCGTCTCGGAGGCCGCCAAGGCGGAGGGCCGCAGCTTCGAGGGGCTCGGCATCCAGCCGACCGCCGCCGAGGCGGTGGTGCCGGGCTATCTCTGGCGCTTCCGAGCCGCCGGGCAGTTCGCCAAGGGCCGCGGCACCGAGGAGCAGGCCGAGATACCCGACTCGATCGCGCCGACCCCGATGGGCGAGGGCTCGCAGCACCGTCCGATGCGGGCGTCCGGTCCGGCAATCGGGGCCGACGCCGGCGGCTCGCCCGGCATGGGCCGGCGCTGGGGCAGCCGGAGCTAGGCCGCTACCGGAGCCGTCCCTGCAGGGCGGGGGCCGGCAGGCGGTGCGCCAGCCGCTTGTGGACGTGGACCATCAGCGCGATGCCGAACAGCGGCGTCAGCAGGTTGAGCACCGGGACAACCATCATCCCGGCCAGCAGGCAGCCCGCCGCGATCGTCGTGCCCGAGAACGTCCGGCGCATCGCGCCGGCCTCCGCCAGCGGCCGGTAGCGGGCCGCAGCCATCTCGAAATACTCGCGCGACAGCAGGTAGGCGTTGGCGGCGAAGAAGGCCGCCAGCCCGATCACCGGCACGAAGAAGATGATCAGCGCAGCAAGGTTCACCAGCAGGGTCAGGCCGGCGAAGCGCAGGGCGTAGAGCATCGCCGCGCCCCACGGCATCAGGCGGCCGGGCGGGTCGTCGGGGAAGTCGGTGCGCTCGACGATCTCGGCGGCGTCGTCGAGGAAGAACCCCGCCACCAGGATCGAGATCGCGGGCATCAGGTAGGCCAGCGCGACGAACAGCCCGAACCCGGCCAGGAAGTAGGCGAGGCTGTCGAGGATGGGGTAGGATTGCGAGATGTGGTGGCTCGCCTGGAACCACTGGATCAACCGCGTCAGCCCGAACCAGGCCAGCGCCAGGATGGCGAGCGTCAACCCGAGCGACTTCCACAGGATCGCACGGAGCGGCGGGGAGAAGGTCTGGCGCAGGGCCGCGAGCGCCGCCTGGATGAGCATGCCGTGATCCCGTCTCCCGCCGCCGATCGGCGCATCGCGGTTGTGGTGTCCCGATCCGTCCGCCGCAAGAGCACCGCTTGCGTCTCGTCGGCCTCGGGCCGGCGGGTTGGCCGAAACGCGCGACGGATCCGGAATGAGAACGACGAGAAGGATCGCGATCCGCGCAATGACCTCGATGCACGAGACGGCACCCCCGCATGCCCGGTTCCGGCCGAGCGTCGCGCCCAGGCTCGCCCCGCTGCCCGCGGACCCGGACGTGATCGTGGTCGGCGCGGGCGCTGCCGGGATCGCCGCCGCGCGGACGCTGATCGCCGCCGGCCTGTCCGTCGCGGTGCTCGAGGCGCGCGACCGCGTCGGTGCGATGCGCATGGGCCTGACCCGCATCCAGGACCTGGTCCTGAACCTGCGCAAGTTCTCGCGGCTCGACGAGGGCGAGCGCTCCCTGGTCAACGTGCCGGAGGCGATCGAGACGGTGCTGGCGCTGATCCAGCACAAGCTCGGCTCGCGCATCGCCGTCGAGCGCGACTTCGCGGGGCGCCCCGAGATCCATTGCACCCCGGCGCTGCTCAACCAGGTGGTGATGAACATCCTCGGCAACGCCGCCGACGCGATGCCCGAGGGCGGGCGGATCCGCGTCGTCACCGAGACCACGCCCGAGACCGACCTGATCCGGATCAGCGACACCGGCCCCGGCATCCCCGAGGACCTGCGCGAGAAGATCTTCGAGCCGTTCTTCACCACCAAGCCGGTCGGGGCCGGGACCGGGCTCGGCCTCGCGATTGCCTACAGCGTGGTTCAGGCGCATAGCGGCTCGCTCACGGTGGAGACGGCTCCCGGCGGCGGGGCCTGCTTCGTGATCGGGATTCCGAGGCAGACGGCGACCGTATGACCAGAGGCACGATCCTGGCCGTCGACGACGAGCCGGACATCCTGATCGCCCTCGAGGACCTGTTCGAGGACACCTACCGCATCGTCACGACGACGAAGCCGGCGGACGCCCTCGCCATCCTGCGCGACGATCCCGACATCGCCGTCGTCCTGTCCGACCAGCGCATGCCCGGCATGACCGGCGACGCGCTGCTGGCCGAGATGCGCGGGTTCCACGAAGCCCAGGCGATCCTGCTCACCGGGTACGCCGACATCACCGCCGTGATCGGCGCGCTGAACCGCGGCGGGATCAGCGGCTACGTCGCCAAGCCCTGGGACGCGGACCTTCTGCGCGGCACCGTGCGCAACGCCTTCGAGCGCCATGCGCTCGGGCGGGAACTCGCCACCGAGCGGGCCCTGCTGCGCGGCCTGCTCGACCATTCCGAGGACGCGATCTCGTTCAAGGACGCGGCCGGGCGCTTCCTGCGCCTCAACGACCGAAAGGCGGCGCTGCTCGGCCTCGACGTTGCGGGCTGCCTCGGCCGCAGCGAAGCCGAGCTGCCCGGGACGCGCGCCGCCGAGAGCGCCGAGGCCGACGCCGCCGCGATCCGCTCGGGCGAGGTCGGCGACGTCGTCTCCGCGGAAGGGCCGATCGGCGCCGAGCGCTGGAGCCACGTGGTCCGGGTCCCGATCCGCGGCCCCTCCGGCGCGATCGCGCATCTCGCCACGATCGAGCGCGACGTCACCGAGCAGAAGGGCTTCGAGGCCCGCCTGCGCCAGTCCGACAAGATGCAAGCGCTCGGCACCCTCGCCGGCGGCATCGCGCACGACTTCAACAACCTGCTGACCGCGATCCTCGGCAGCCTCGAGCTCGCCGCGCCGAAGGTCCATGAGCAGCCCCGCGTGCTGCGGCTGATCGAGAACGCGCGGGGCGCGGCCGAGCGCGGCGCCTCGCTGACCAAGCGCCTGCTGAGCTTCAGCCGCGCCAACGACCTGCGTGCCCGGCCGACCGACGTGAACGCCCTCGTCGAGGGCATGTCGGCGCTGCTCGGGCGCAGCCTCGGCGGGCTCGTCACCGTCGAGACCAGGCTCGGCAGCGATCTCGGCCCGGTTCAGGTCGACCCCGACCAGCTCGAGCTTGCGATCCTCAACCTCTGCATCAACGCCCGCGACGCCATGCGCGAGGGCGGCGTGATCGTCATCGAGACGGCGGCGCTGACGATCGAGGACGATCCGGACGTGCGGAGCGGCGCCTATGTCGGCGTATCGGTGAGCGATGCCGGCGAAGGCATCCCACCGGAGATCCTGGCGCGGGTCTGCGAGCCGTTCTTCACCACCAAGGCCGTCGGCCAGGGCACCGGCCTCGGCCTCGCGATGGTGTTCGGCCTCGCCCAGCAATCCCACGGTCGCCTGCGGATCGACAGCCGGGTCGGGCACGGCACCCGCGTCGACCTCGCCCTGCCGCGGGCCTCCGCGGCCGTCGTGGCGGACGAGGCCGACGTCGCGGT